>DFBX01000121.1 GCA_002366795.1 Rhodobacteraceae bacterium UBA3069
GTCCTTGATCCCGTCCTCCAGCCCGATGCGCGCGCGCCAGCCCATGTCGGCCAGCCGCGTCACATCCATCAGCTTGCGCGGGGTGCCGTCGGGTTTCGTGGTATCATAGCTGATTTTCCCGGTGAAGCCCGTGACCGATGCCACCATCTGCGCCAGTTCGGCGATGGTGACATCGGTGCCGGTGCCCACGTTGATATGGGACAGCATCGGCTGGGTCGCGGATTCGTAAGTGGCATTGTCAAGGTTCATCACGAAAAGCGACGCTTCGGCCATGTCATCCACATGCAGGAATTCGCGCATCGGCGTGCCGGTGCCCCAGATCACCACCTCTGGTGTGCCGTTTTCCACCGCTTCGTGGAAACGGCGGATCATGGCGGGCATGACATGGCTGTTTGCCGGGTGAAAGTTGTCGCCCGGCCCGTAAAGGTTGGTGGGCATGACCGACCGGTAATCCACCCCGTGCTGTCGATTGTAGCTTTCGCACAGCTTGATGCCCGCGATTTTCGCCACGGCATAAGGCTCGTTCGTCGGCTCCAAAGTGCCGGTCAGCAAGGCGTCTTCGCGCATCGGCTGGTTGGCCAGTTTCGGATAGATGCAGGATGAGCCAAGAAAGAGCAGCCGCTTCACACCGGCGGCAAAGGCCTGATGTACCACATTGCATTCCATCATCAGGTTTTCGTAAATGAAATTAGCCGGGTAGGTGTTGTTCGCCATGATGCCGCCAACCTTGGCGGCGGCAAGGATAACCGCGTCGGGCTTTTCTGCTTCCATGAATGCGCGCACGGCGGCCTGATCGGTCAGGTCCAGTTCCGCGTGGGTGCGGGTGACCAGGTCGTGGCCCCCTTCGGCAGCCAGGCGGCGCATGATCGCACCGCCCACCATGCCGCGATGGCCTGCTACATAAATCTTCATAGCACAGCCCCTCAGTTTTCGACGGACACGGGCACATCCAGCCCGTGTTCTTTCAGCAGGGCGTGACGGCGGGCGGATTTCAGGTCATCCGCGACCATTTCGGCGCACATTTCCTGCGCTGTGATCTGCGGCACCCAGCCCAGCACCTCTTTGGCTTTGGTCGGATCGCCCAGCAGGGTTTCCACCTCGGCGGGGCGGAAATAGCGCGGGTCGATCTGGACCAGAACGTCGCCGGGCTTGACGGCGGGGGCCTTGTTGCCCTCGACGCTTTCAACGATGGCCTTTTCATTCAGACCTTCGCCTTCGAACCGCAGGGTGATGCCCAGTTCGTTCGCCGTCCAGATGATGAACTCGCGGACCGAGTATTGCACGCCGGTGGCGATCACGAAATCCTCGGGGGCGTCCTGTTGCAGCATCATCCACTGCATCCGCACGTAATCCTTGGCGTGGCCCCAGTCGCGCAGCGCGTCGATGTTGCCCATATACAGGCAATCTTCCAGCCCTTGCGCGATATTGGCCATGCCGCGGGTGATCTTGCGGGTCACAAAGGTTTCGCCACGGCGCGGGGATTCGTGGTTAAACAGGATGCCGTTGCAAGCATACATGCCATAGGCCTCGCGGTAGTTCACGGCGATCCAGTAGGCATACATCTTGGCCACGGCATAGGGCGAACGGGGGTGGAATGGCGTGGTTTCCTTTTGCGGGATTTCCTGCACAAGGCCATACAGTTCCGAGGTCGACGCCTGATAGAACCGCGTCTTCTTTTCCAGCCCCAGGAAACGGATCGCTTCGAGGATGCGCAGGGTGCCCATGGCATCCACATCGGCGGTGTATTCCGGCGCTTCGAACGACACGGCGACGTGGGATTGCGCGCCAAGATTATACACCTCGTCCGGTTCAACCTCGCGCAGGATTCGGGTCAGGTTCGACGTGTCGGTCAGATCGCCGTAATGCAGTTTCAGCTGGGGGTTCGGCTCGTGCGGGTCTTGGTAGATGTGGTCGATCCGCTGGGTGTTGAACAGCGACGCGCGGCGCTTGATGCCATGCACCTCGTATCCTTTTTTCAGCAGGAATTCGGCAAGGTACGACCCATCCTGGCCCGTGATCCCGGTGATCAATGCTTTTTTCACGACGTAGTCTCCGATCGGTAACAATTCAATTTTTGGGTGTGGCCACGATGGTTCCGGGCTTCATTTTTTCACGCGCAACATCGGCAAGAAACAGCGGGGCCGAGACGAACATGCGCCGCCATAGACGGCGCGGTTGTTGCAGCAGCCGGGGCAACCATTCCAGCCCCGTCTTGCGGAATATCGGGTGCGAGCGTTTGACGGTTCCGGCAAAGAAATCAAACGCTGCGCCAATGGCCCCGGCTGCGCCGACGTTCAGGTCGTCGCGGTGCTGTGCGATCCATTTTTCCTGCTTGGGTGCCGTCATCCCGACCCAGAGAAGATCGGGGGAGGCGGCATTCACGGCGGCAATCATTGCTGTGTTGTCCGCGTCCGAAAATTCGGGCTTGTAGGGGGGCGAATAAGTGCCGGCCAAGGTGATGTTCGGAAACTCGCGTGCCAGACGCTCGCGGATTTTCGTCAAGGTTTCTTCGGACGCACCAAGGAAAAACACGGACCCGCCATTGGCATTCTGGATGCGCAGGGTTTGTTCAAACACGTCCGGCCCTGTGACGCGCCCGTTCAATGGCTTGCCCAGCCATTTGGCGGCTTTTACCACGCCCGTGCCATCGGGGATCAGCCAATCCATCGTATGAAGCGCCGTCGAAAACGGCTGATCCGTGCGTGCAACCACATAGGAATGGGGGTTCAAACAGGCCATGGCTTTGCATGTGCGCGCGCCGTCGGCAGAGGCGGCCACCATTTCATTGGCGCAGTCGGTCAGCGATTTCGCGTATGCCGAGTAGCCCAATATGTTTCGGGTCATTTATAAATATTCCTGTTACATAAACGCGGAGCACGGAAAAAATGACTGGCTAATAGCTGACCATAATAAGCAATTCGAAGGTTTATTATCTGGTTGCCCCAAAAAAACAACCTGTCGCGCGGGACTTCTGCCTATTTTTTAAGAGTTTTTGCAGGTTTGCAAAAAAAGAAGGCTGTTAGGTGTGGGGCGGCTTCCGCAGGGCAAAGCTTGGTAAGGTTAACCAGCGATATTGAAGCTCTAGTTTTCGCATGGCGGAATACGCGACCTACCAATCCAACCCGGTTTCATAGCCCATTTTGATCAAAACGTCGCCAGCCTGTTTTTTGTATGCCGCCTTGTGCGCGTCATTGAAATGGTTCGGCCAATCGCCGATTTGACCCTTGCGAAAGGTGCGGGATTTGTTGCCGAACAAGGCCTTGGTGATGGTATCCAGCTGATCGTCGGACAGATCCATGCGCATGTGTTTTGCCACGTTGCGGATACATTGCTGCTGTGCTTCGTCGCTGCCACCGCCTTGTGCGCCGACCAGATCCTCGAACCGGATCACCATGCAGGCGGGTTCGTCGAACCACGGCAGAAAGGTGCGAAAGCTGTCATTTTT
The DNA here is from genome assembly GCA_002366795.1 of Rhodobacteraceae bacterium UBA3069. Lineage (GTDB taxonomy): Bacteria > Pseudomonadota > Alphaproteobacteria > Rhodobacterales > Rhodobacteraceae > UBA3069. The sequence goes on from DFBX01000121.1 coordinate 3,446, forward strand.
CCAGACATCGGGAATGCCCAGATCGGCAGGGGGCGGGTTGATCATGGCCAGCAGGCGCGCATCGTCATCGGGCAGGCTGTTCAGGTAGCGGTGCAGGGGGTGCCCCATGTCCATTTTGGTGACGTAATGCACGCCCGAAACCACCACATCGCGCGGGTCACGCACCATCAGGAAGGTTCGGTAATCCAGCCGGTTGAATTGATCGGCCAGTGCCTGTGTCCATGGCAGATGGGCGGTTATCACCTGCCCCGGGCGACCGCATTCGATCTGGTGTTCAAGCCCTGACAGGCTTTCATCCACATGATATGTCCAGCGATCGACCGTGCCCGGCAGTAGCCGCATCAGTCGGCTGAGCAGGTTGGTGCCCGCCTTTGGGATGGAATTTGCCATTACCCTGACCGATGTATTGGTGATCTGGCGTTCCGTCGCATTCAGGGGGATCACGTTGCGCATCACCGCGTACTGCAACCGTTTGCGGATCACGCGGCGTTGCATACGGATGGCATGTTTTACGTCTTTTGCGAAATCGGTCATGTCGGGCAATCCTTAGCGCAGGGCAAACAACATACGCATGTCAGACAGGCTGACACGCGACAGGGCGCGGCGGGTTTTGATGCGCCGCCATGATGCCTGCGCTTCGTCATAAAGGATGGCAGGGCCGGATTTGCGGATCAGCAAGCGGCAAACGCTGCGCGCCACCAGCCCGCGATTGGCCAGCGATTGCCAGAGTTTCGGCGCGGGGGGCAGGCCGCTGCAAACCTGTTGCACCTCGGCCTCGTATTTGTCGGCCCCGACGGAGCTGCGCTGTTCCCCCGGCAGTTTGCGAAACGCGGCCAGCGGAACAGAGACAGGCAGCAGTTCGGAATGGCGGGCGAACCGGGTCCAAAGCTGGAAATCACCTGCCAGCCGCAGTGACAGGTCCAGACCATCGGTTTTGTCCCACAAGGAGCGTCGCCAGAACATGCTTTCTTGTTGCAGATAACCGCCCAAGATGCCGGAAAACCAACCGTTGGCGATGTAATTCTGGGGATAGCAGCTTGGCGTGCCATAAACGGCCGTCATCTGCCCGCGTTTGTTCAGGAATGCGGGCAAGCCGGTGATCCAGTCCACATCGGGGTGGGTTTCAAACACTTCGCCCACCACCGACAGGGTCCATGGCATGTAAATGTCATCGGCGTTCAGCCATGCCATCACATCGCCTGTGGCGCGCGACAGCCCTTTTTGGATCGCCTCGTATTGGCCGCCATCGGGTTCGGACACGTAATAGGCAATGCGGTCACGGTATTTTTCGATGATCGCCTGCGTGCCGTCCGTGGAATTGCCGTCGATCACGATCAGTTCCAGATCGGGATAGTCCTGATTGAGGATGGAACGCAGCGTATCCTCGATGAATTCTGCGGCGTTGTAGCAGGCGGTGACGACCGAAATTTTGGTCATGCAAAGGTCCTTTCAGAGGACGGCAGGGAATGGCGAAAGACGGGGCGGACAAGCGGGCGGCGGTCGGCAAGGAAATGCAGCGCCAGAAACAGCGGGTAATCCAGAAAATATTCGCCGTTCAGCAGCAACAGGACGACGATGATGAACCATGCCCGCGCAATCGGTCCGGTGCCGATTTGTTTCAGCCCGATCCACAGCGACACAATGAATAGCGTGATGCCGGTCAGGCCCAGTTGGCGGATATATCCCGACAACCCGTTGCCCAGTGCAAAGCGTTCCAGTTCGGGGTTCAAGGCGAATTGGGTGGCCGTGTTTTGCCCCCAGCCCAGAATGGGGCGTTCCACGAAATAGGCCCAATCAAAGATGATGGAGCCAAAGCGCGACAGTTCCCACCCCGTGTCGCGATTCACGGCGCGGGTCCACAGTTCGATAATTTTGGGGCCAATGAAATCCAGCTGCCAAGCATAAAAGGACACGGGCACCAGCACGATCATCAGGGCCGCCAGCCGGATCGCGTTATTGGCCAGTGCGCGCTGCGTGGCGGGGCGCGCCAGAATGAACAACACCAGCGCAAGCGGCAGGATCACAAACCCGGTGGTTGAAAATGTGGAAAGCACGCCCGCGACCAGCCACAGCGTCCAGCTCTTGCGCAGTTTCGGCGGGATCGCACCGCGCATGGTGCCAAGCAGCAGAATACCAAGGATCAGATAACCGTTAAACGCGCCGGGCTCCCAGAAGAATGCAGAATTGCGATAGCCGTGATCGCCAACCTGAAAGTTATAAAGAATGATGTTGAGCCGCTCGTTCGGGCCTGTGACAACGACGCCGATGATATTGGCCAGAGGGCGGAACACCTCGGCGATCGAAATATGGGCAAGGCTGGCCAGTGCGGTCGGCACCCAGAACACGAAACTCAGCTTGGTGATCCAGACCATGCAGCGCACAAAAGCCAGACGAAAATTCCGGATCGTGGCCATCGCGCCTGCTGCGCCGATCAGCTTGATGAAGAAGCCCGCAATAGTGACAGGCGCAAAGAAATTCAACGCCGCGGATTGCAGCGCGAACAGAACCGCGAAAGCCACCAGCAGAATGACCAGGCGGCGCGGCGGGGGGCGCCGTAGCAGCGCCATGCGCAACATCATCGCCGCTGCGAAAAGCACGAAAAACACATCGCGCCGGTCAGACCCTGAAACAACCATGTTGCCGGACAGGCAGATCAGGGCCATGGTGACAACGTAATCTGCCTGGCTTGGCGCATTGGGCAGGTTTAGCCGCTTCATGCCTGCCGCCCTTTGCGCGCCGCGAACGGGCTGTAATACAGCCAGACGCCAGTGCGCCGGCGGATCGTGACCAGCGCCGTAAGGTTCCAGATTGCGATGCTGCTGGCCAGCGCAATTCCGGACCCAGTGATGCCGAAGCGGGGCACCAACAGGACAGACAACAGCACGTTCACGCCAACGGCAGTCCAGACAATGATGACCAGTATGCGGTGTCCGCCCGTCATGTTGAGGAAGGCATCGGAAATGCCCGTAAGCGCGTTTATGAACTGGCCCGCGATCAGGATCATCAGGACCGGGACAACAGGCAGGTAGTCCGGCCCGAAGAAGGTGATGATCAACCATTTGCCCAGTACGACAAGGCCCAGAAGGATTGGCGCGGTCGCCCAGAACACAAGCGCAGTCGAGGATTTGGCGAAATCTATCAGCTCGGCGCTGCTGCCATTCTTGCTAAGCTTCGAAAAACGCGGCCCGACCACCATGTTCACTGAAGTCAGCGCAAAACCCGCCAGGAAAGAGATTTTCACAGCCACCGAATACAGCCCAAGTTCCGCCGTCGGGATGAAATAACTGGCAAGGATCAGGTTGCCATCGGTGATAAGAAGCGCAGCGACCGACGACAGGAAAAACGGCCATGCGCCGTTCAACATCGTTTTGGCGCGGAGAACGTCATGGGCGCTGTCGCGGCTTTGCGCGGGGAGTTTGGCAATCGCGGAAAAGATATAGGGAAGCGCAACCGTGGCGGATATAACGTAGGCGGCCATATAGGCATAACTGGGCAGAACAGGGTCCGTTTCGTCAACCGAAAGCCCGGCAATCAAGACAATTGAAAACAGGGTAAGGGGCGGTGCGGCCAATGACACGGCAAAGGGCAGGATATGCTGCAAGCCGCGGATCGTCTGGCTGTTCAGTTGGAATACTGTGTGCCCCACCATGGCCGCTGCGGCCAGGACCAGTACGGGCAAGGGAGCGGCACGGGCGAAATCAGGTGCCCTGCCGTTGAACAGCGGCAAAACCAGTACGAGCAACACAGTCGCTGTAACCAACACGATCAGCAACGCCCTGACATAAAGACCGCGTGTGTATCCTGGCCCGTGTGTGTCAGACGCGGCCGAGATTTCTTTCATCAGAAAAGTGCCAAGGCCAAGGCAGGCCACCATTGCGAACACAGCCGAAAAGGATGTGAGTAGTGTGACAAAGCCCAACGCCTCTTTGCCAAACCAGCGGGCGACAAGGATGGTGGTCAAAAAGCCCGCGGCCACAGCCACAAGCCGGGCCATCAACACAAAGATCGAAGCGACCGCCACGCCTTTCAAGTGCTCTTGTATTCTTGTGAGCATTCGCGCCTGCGACATCTTTTGCATTCCCGCTCAGTCCGCGTCGATCAAGGCGCGGGCCTTGTCGTTTGCAATAATGTCTGGCATCGCCGCAACGCGGGCATCCAGGTTGGCATAGGTTTTCATTAGCTTTTCACCAGCCTCACCCAGATCCATTGCCGCGCTTTCACGGTTTTTGCGTTCGGGCAGAGTTACGGGAAAACCCACGAAACGCGACAACGCCTGCTGCGCGCCCGACTGCCACAGGCTTTCGTATTTCAGGCCCAGAACAGGGATGCTTTTCAGGGCAGTCCAGCTGTCCAGCTGATCACCAAAGCGCAGAACATCGCGGTCGCAGATCTGGTCAAAGGTGCCATTGGCGCGCAGATGTTCAAAATGTTCCTCGATCCAGGCGCGACCATATTTCGTGTTGCAACCCAGAACCGACCGCGCCGCGTCACTGGGAATACCAAAGGTAAACACCACGCGGACGTTCTGCGCGGCGGTCAGGTCATGTGGAAAATCGTGGGTCTTGTAGACTACGCCATTTCGGAAACGCGCCTTGGACAGCGTCCATGCCACGTCGCGGACAAAGCGTCCGTTGCGATATGTTTCCTCGCCGAAGCGGGCCATGCCCATGCCCTTGTTCAGCGCGTCGTAGATCAGCGTCGATCCGGCGCGTCCCATACTTGCCACGATGACCGGGTTCAGATCGCTTGCTGTGATGGATTGCATGCGGCGCTTTACAAAGGTCTTCAGGCGCGTATTCATCTATTCGTCACCTTGGGCCACGTAATGAATATGGCCCTCTCCCTCTTTAATTTAGCGGGATTATGCATGTGCAGCAATTAAATGCAATCGCCCCGAAGTCTAAAGCGATTGCGGTGGTGACTTATTTGCAATTGCGCAGGGGGAGGGCTGCGCCCGTTTTCCTTTTCCTTGTGCTGCGGGTGAACTAGGTTGCCTTTCGCAGCAAGCAGGAGGGCACGATGGCCGCCGTTGTCGAAATACGCGATTTGCGGAAAACCTACGAGGGCGGGTTTCAGGCCCTTAAAGGGGTTGATCTGACCATTGAGGAGGGCGAGATTCTGGCCCTGCTTGGCCCCAATGGCGCGGGCAAGACTACCCTGATTTCAACCATTTGCGGGTTGGTCACGCCCACCTCGGGCAGCGTCACCGTGGGCGGTGCCGATATCGTGACAGGTTATCGCAAGGCGCGGGAACTGATCGGGCTGGTGCCGCAGGAAATCTCGCTTGAGCCGTTTGAGAAGGTGAAGGATACCGTGCGGTTGTCGCAGGGGCTTTGGGGGATGAAGCGCGACGATGCCGCGATCGAAGACGTGCTGCGCAAGCTGTCGCTGTGGGACAAACGCGATGCCCGCACCCGCGAATTGTCTGGCGGAATGAAACGCCGTGTGATGATTGCCAAGGCGCTGATCCATAAACCGCGTGTGCTGTTTCTGGACGAACCCACGGCGGGCGTGGACGTGGAATTGCGCCGCGGCATGTGGGAGGTGGTCGAGGAATTACGCCGCGACGGCGTCACCATCATCCTGACCACCCATTACATCGAAGAGGCAGAGGCGATTGCAGACCGGATTGGCGTGATCGACGCGGGCCAGTTGCAACTGGTCGAGGAAACCGGCGCACTGATGGCCCGAATGGGCCAAAAGGAATTGCGGATCGAATTGCATATGCCTTTGGCTGCGATCCCCGATGCGCTGTCGGATTATGACCTGGAACTGGCCGATGACGGCGAAGTGCTGATTTACCGCTATGATACCCGCGCCGAACGCACCGGCATCACCGCCTTGCTGAACGGGCTTCAATCCGAAGGGATCGTGCTGCGCGATCTGCAAACGCGCCAGTCCTCGCTTGAAGAAATTTTTGTCGGCCTTGTCGCTGACGCGCAAAAGGAGGACGCGGCATGAACCTGCGCGCGGTCAAGGCCATCTATATGTATGAAATGTCGCGGTTTTTCCGAACTCTGGCGCAATCCTTCATCTCTCCTGTCATTTCTACCTCGCTTTACTTTGTCGTGTTCGGCACGGCCATCGGTTCGCGCATCGACCAGGTCGAGGGGGTCAGCTATGGCGCGTTCATCGTGCCGGGGCTGATCATGCTCAGCGTCATCACGCAGGCGCTGTCCAATGCCTCTTTCGGGATCTATTTCCCGAAATTCATCGGGACCGTGTTCGAGCTGCTGTCCGCCCCGGTCAATTTCCTTGAAATCGTCGCGGGATACGTGGGGGCGGCGGCGACCAAGGCGCTGTTCATCGGGGTGGTGATACTGGGTACGGCGTCGCTGTTCGTGGATATCCATATCCAGCACCCGCTGGCCATGGTGGCATTCCTGCTGCTGACCTGTATCAGCTTTGCGCTGTTCGGGTTCATCATCGGCATCTGGGCCAAGAATTTCGAACAGTTGCAGCTGATCCCGCTGCTTGTGGTCACGCCGCTGGTGTTTCTTGGCGGCTCTTTCTACTCGATCTCGATGCTGCCGCCGATCTGGCAGAAAATCACTCTGTTCAATCCCGTGGTCTACCTGATTTCAGGCTTCCGCTGGTCCTTTTTCGGCACGGCGGATGTGCCTATCGGGCTAAGCCTGCTGGCGATTGCCGGGTTCATGGGGCTGTGCATCGCGGCGGTGTGGTGGATTTTCCGCACTGGCTGGCGCCTGCGGTCGTGACGTTTTCGCCGCCACGCGGGCAAATAATGCGCGACGTGGTGGCGAATGCAGCCCGACTGCCTTGTTTGCGGCGGGGTGCGGGGCTACATCGGCCCCTATGAAACGCTATGTTCCTTTCCTGAAATCCAACCCGACCGTATCCGTCGTGCGCTTGCAGGGCGCGATCGGCGCGGGTCCGCGCGCGCCCCTGTCGGACGAGGCGCTGCGCCCCGTGCTGGAACGCGCCTTCAAGCGCAAGCCGGCAGCGGTGGCGCTGGTCATCAATTCCCCCGGTGGCAGCCCGGTGCAATCGGCACTGATCGGCGCGCGCATCCGGCGGTTGGCGCAGGAAAAGAACATCCCCGTCCACGCTTTCGTCGAAGATGTTGCCGCATCGGGCGGGTATTGGCTGGCTTGCGCCGCCGATGACATCTGGGCCGATTACGGGTCTATCATTGGCTCTATCGGGGTGATCTCGGCCGGGTTCGGCGCGCATATCTTCCTGGCGCGCCAAGGGCTGGAGCGGCGCGTCTATACGGCGGGTGAAAGCAAATCCATGCTTGACCCGTTCCGCCCCGAACAGCCCGAAGACGTGGAACGACTGAAAACCATCCTTGAAGACATGCATGTCGGGTTCAAGGATTGGGTTCAGACCCGTCGCGGCAAGAAATTGACGACGGATGAAAACCTGTTCGACGGGCGTGTCTGGCTGGGCCAGAAGGCGACCGGGCTGGGCCTGATCGACGGGCTGGCCCATATCGAAGACAAGATGAAAGAGCTGTACGGCGAGAAGGTGAAATTTCGGCATTTCGGGCGCAAACGCTCGCTGTTCTCGCGGTTTGGGGCCAACATGGCGCAGGATGCGCTGGCCGGCATAGAAGAGCGCGCCGCCTATGCGCGCTTCGGACTCTGATCCATGCTGATCAAGGCGGTGCTCTTTTTCCTGCTGTTCATGGGCGTCATGTCCATGTTCGGCAAATGGAAATTCCCCGGACAGAAACGGCTGGAAAAGGCGCGGTGCCCGCGCTGCGAACGGTTGCGGATCGGCAAGGGGCCATGCCCCTGCAAGACCGTCAAGAAAGGGTGACTGAATGGTTTGGCTGATGGCCGCGCTGGGCCTTGGTATCCTGCTGCTGGCAGGCGATGCGCTGGTGAAGGGCGCGGTAAACCTGTCGCTACGGGTGGGTATTCCCGCGCTGATCGTGTCGCTGACCATCGTGGCCTTCGGCACCTCCGCCCCTGAGCTGCTTATTTCCATCAAGGCGGGGCTGGATGATTTACCAGGCATCGCGCTGGGCAATGTGGTCGGGTCGAACACGGCCAATGTGCTGCTGGTGCTGGGCATTCCTGCGCTGCTGGCGGTGATGCACACATCAGAATGCGAGACGCGCAAAAGCTATCTTCAGATGATCGCGGGTACCTTTCTGTTCATCGCGCTGGCCTTTACCGGCGAATTCAACTGGATCAAGGGCCTGGTCCTGCTGGCCGCTCTGGCGCTGATACTGGGGGACAACCTGCGCGATGCGCTGTCCCACCGCCGCGCCGCCAATGACGCCGAGGACGCGCTGGAAGACCTGGAAGGCGCGGACCCCGACATGCCCTGGTGGAAGATCGGGGTTTTCCTGGCCCTCGGGCTGGTTGGTCTGCCGCTGGGTGCTGACATCCTTGTGGACAGCGCCACCGAGATCGCGCAGCGGTTCGGCGTGTCCGACACGGTGATCGGGCTGACGTTCGTGGCCATCGGCACCTCTCTGCCGGAACTGGCGACAACGGTTATGGCGGCGCTGCGCCGTCAGGCGGACGTGGCGCTGGGCAATGTAATTGGGTCCAACCTGTTCAACCTGTTGGCCATCATCGGCATCGCGTCCCTTGTTGCGCCGATCCCGGTCGATCCGGAATTCCTGCACTTTGATTTGTGGGTGATGCTGGGTGCGTCGCTGATCCTTGCGCCCTTCGTCTTTTGGGGGCGCGACCTGAATCGCACCTGGGGTGTGATCCTTTCGGTGCTTTACATCGTATATATCGTGATAGTCCTAGTTTAAGGAGAAGCGCGATGAGCAAGGTATTGGTAACAGGCGGCGCAAAGCGTCTGGGACGCGCGATGGCGCTGTATCTGGCGCAGCGCGGCTATGACGTGGCAGTGCATTATGCAGGCTCTGCCGATGCGGCCGAAGAAACCGCCGGTTCGATCCGCGCAATGGGCCGGACCGCAGTCACCTTGCAAGCCGACCTGCTGGACGGCGCGCAGACCGAATGCCTGATCGACCGCGCGACCGATGCATTGGGCGGGCCGCTGATGCTGCTGATCAACAACGCCTCGATCTTTGAACATGACCGGCTGGACAGCGCGACGCGCACCAGCTGGGACCGGCATTTCGACAGCAACCTGCGCGCGCCTTTCGTGCTGATGCAAGGATTTGCCGCGCAGGCCCCCAAAGCGGTGTCCGACCCCGAGGGCGAACCGGTGGCGCAAGCCATGGTTTTGAACATGATCGATCAGCGGGTGCGCAAGCTGACGCCGGAATTCATGACCTACACGCTGGCAAAATCCGCGCTGTGGACGCTGACCCAGACCGCGGCGCAGGCGCTGGCGCCAGATATCCGCGTGAATGCCATCGGCCCCGGCCCGACCCTGAAAGGTGCCCGCCAGTCAGAGCAGCATTTCCAGAACCAACGCCAGGCGACTGTGCTGAAACGCGGCGCAGGAGAGGCGGACATTTGCGCCGCGCTTGGCTATTTCCTCGATTCTCCGGCCATCACGGGGCAATTGCTTTGCGTTGATGGCGGGCAGCATCTGGGATGGCAAACGCCCGATATACTGGGCGTCGAATAGGCCGGCAAGCGGTCATTCCAGGTTGACCTTGCGACAAGTTTTGCACCGCTCTCAAAATCGTTACAAAACGGTTACTGAATCTTTAATGTTTTCAATGATTTGCAATGGTCAAAAAAATAATCCCATTAAAAACAAGGGCTTGTGTGGCCGCACAAACATTAGGCAAATCAGAGAACTGCCCAGAAAGTAAGGGTTTTCTCCGAGGGTCCAGAATGTACCACCAGACTTATCCACAGGATTGGTGGATGCCTTAGCCCTTGCGCCAACCGGCATGACATTGCAGCCGAAGCCCAAGAATCATATCTGGATGAACATGGTATCGCATCCCACAGACCCGCCGGCCGATTCGCCCGAATCGCTGACCGGCCACAAGCTGATCCAGAGCTATCTCAAGACGCTCGACAGCAGCCCCGGCGTCTACCGGATGCTGGATGCGCAGGCGCGCGTGCTTTACGTCGGCAAGGCGCGGAACCTGCGTGCGCGGGTGTCGAATTACGCGCGCCCCTCGGGGCATTCGGGGCGGATTGCCCGGATGATCCGCGAGACCGCCTCGATGATGTTCCTGACCACCCGGACAGAAACCGAGGCGCTGCTGCTTGAACAGAACCTTATCAAGCAGCTGAAGCCGAAATTCAACGTGCTGCTGCGCGACGACAAGTCGTTTCCGAATATCCTTGTGGCCGATCATCCCTATCCGATGATCAAGAAACATCGGGGCGCGAAAAAGGAAAAAGGCAGCTATTACGGCCCCTTCGCCAGTGCGGGGGCGGTGAACCGGACGCTCAGCCAGCTTCAGCGCGTGTTCTTGCTGCGCAACTGTGCGGATTCGCAGTTCGACACGCGCACGCGGCCTTGCCTGCAATACCAGATTCGGCGCTGTTCCGGCCCCTGCGTGGGCAAGATTTCAGCCGAGGAATACGCAAGTACCGTGCGCGATGCCGAACGGTTCCTGTCCGGCCGCTCGACCGAGGTGCAGGCCAAGCTGGCCGAGGATATGCAAGCGGCCAGCGATGCGATGGAATTCGAACGCGCCGCCGCCCTGCGCGACCGTATCCGCGCGCTGACCCAGGTGCAGACCGCCCAGGGCATCAACCCGCGCGGCGTGGAAGAGGCCGACATCATCGCCCTGCATATGGAAGGCGGTCAGGCCTGCGTTCAGGTCTTCTTCATCCGCTCGGGCCAGAACTGGGGCAACCGCGATTTCTACCCCCGCGTGGGCGTCGATTTCGACGCGCCCGAGGTGCTGGAGGCCTTCATCGGCCAGTTCTACGACACCAAGGAACCCGCGCGGCTTTTGCTGCTGTCCCACCCGATCGAAAACACGGACCTGATGGAGGAAGCATTGGCCCAGAAACTGGGCCGCAAGGTGGAAATCGCCGTGCCCCTGCGTGGTGAAAAGGCAGAACTGGTCGAAGGGGCCGCGCGCAACGCCCGCGAAAGCCTTGCCCGGAAGATGGCCGAAACCGCGACGCAGGCGAAACTGTTGGCCGGTGTGGCCGAAGCCTTTGATCTGGATGCACCCCCCCAGCGGATCGAGGTGTACGATAACTCGCATATCCAAGGTGCCCATGCGGTCGGCGCGATGATCGTGGCCGGCCCCGATGGCATGATGAAAGGCCAGTATCGCAAGTTCAATATCAAGGGCGACGACCTGACCCCCGGCGACGATTTCGGCATGATGAAAGAGGTGCTGAACCGCCGCTTCAAACGCCTGCTGAAGGAAGACCCCGACCGTAGCAAGGGCATGTGGCCCGACCTGCTGTTGATCGACGGCGGCGCGGGGCAGGTTTCGGCCGTGGCGGAAATCATGGCCGATCATGGTGTGCAGGATATTCCCATGGTCGGCGTCGCCAAGGGCGTGGACCGCGACCACGGCAAAGAGGAATTCCACCGCACCGGCAAACGCCCCATGGCCCTGCGCATGAACGATCCGGTGCTGTATTTCATCCAGCGCCTGCGGGACGAGGCGCACCGCTTTGCCATTGGCACCCACCGCGCCAAACGCGCCAAGGCCACCACGGCAACCCCGCTGGACGAGGTGCCGGGCGTGGGCGCGACCCGCAAGCGCGCCCTGCTGGCCCATTTCGGCAGCGCCAAGGCGGTTTCCCGCGCGGCCCTGCCGGATTTGAAAGCGGTCGAAGGCATCTCGGATGCCATGGCCGAAACCATCTATGCGTTTTTCCATGAAAAGGGCTGAGCGCAGGAACGCAGCCGCGCCGCCCATGCGTTCAACTCAGACCAAAGCGCTATCTTCCCCCCGCTGCCCGGACAGGATAGGAATACCCCGATGACATGGACGATCCCCAATATCCTGACGGTTCTCCGTCTGCTGGCAGCGCCGGGCGTTGCGGTGATGTTTCTATATTTCACAAGGCCTTATGCCGACTGGTTCGCGCTGGTCCTGTTCGTGCTGGCCGCCGTCACCGATTGGTTCGACGGCTATCTTGCCCGCGCATGGAACCAGCAAACCAAGCTGGGCACGATGCTGGATCCGATCGCGGACAAGGCGATGGTGGTGATCGCGCTGATGGTGATCGTGGGCTATTCGTCGATGTCGCCATGGCTGGTGCTGCCCGCCACCTTCATCCTGTTCCGCGAGGTGTTCGTCTCGGGCCTGCGCGAATTTCTGGGCGATACTGCGGGCACTTTGAAGGTGACGAAACTGGCCAAGTGGAAGACCACGACGCAGATGGTCGCCATCGCGGTGCTGTTCGGCCAGGGTGTGTTCGAACATTACCTTGGCATGTCCTCCTACGGGATGGATCAGGCCATGGTGGATGACATGCTCACCGGCCGTATTCCCGACACGCAGGGCCTGCGCTGGAAACTGGAAGGCATGATCTGGACCGGCCACATCGGGCATTGGTTGCTCTGGCTGGCGGCGGTGCTGACGCTGATCACCGGCTATGACTATTTCCGTAAATCCGTGCCCTATCTCAAGGACTGAACCATGGACGTTCTCTATTTCGCATGGGTCCGTGAACGGATCGGCATCCCCAAGGAACGCATTGAAACCAGCGCAAAAACCGTGGCGGACCTAGTCGCGGAACTGTGCGCGCGCGAAGAACGCTATGCTGCCGCCTTCGCCGATCTGTCCGCCCTGCGCGTCGCTGTCGATCAGGAGCTGACCGATTTCGACGCCAACATCGAAAACGCGCGCGAAGTGGCGTTCTTTCCGCCCATGACCGGGGGCTGACACATGGATATCCGCGTGCAAGAGGCCCCCTTCGATCTTGGGCTGGAAACTACCTGTTTCGCTGACCGCCAAACCGATATGGGCGCGGTCGTCACATTTACTGGCATCACCCGCGATCTGCCCGGCGGGATGGACAAGATGGTGATCGAACATTACCCCGGCATGACCGAAAAGGCGCTGCAAGGCATCGCGGAGCAGGCGATGGAACGCTGGGATCTGGGCGATCTGCTGATCATCCACCGCTATGGCGATCTGGCCCCGAACGACCGCATCATGATGGTCGCCACCGCCTCGCGCCACCGCAAGGACGCGTTCGACGCGGCGGAATTCCTGATGGATTACCTTAAGTCCCGCGCACCATTCTGGAAAAAGGAATTCGGCCCCGACGGCACCGAATGGGTTGCCGCCAAACCCGAAGACGAAGACGCCCTGAACCGCTGGTGATCCCGCGCATCCGATATTTACTCTTTTTCAACGGGTGCGGGGCAATCCTGCGCCGATACCCCGTGAAAGGCCGCAGATTGTGACCGAACAAAGCCCGATCCTGACCGAAGTCATCGCCCTCATGACCAACCGCGCCCGCGGCCGCCTGCAAGGCAGCGCCAAACTGGTGGTCCAAAACGAAGGCGCGGTGATGCTGGATGAAACCGGCGCCCGCGAAGGGGACGAAGATGCCGATGTCACCCTCGCCGCATCCGAGGCAACCTTTCGCAAACTGCTAGCCGGAGATCTGAACCCGGTGATGACCCGAAAACTCAAGGTCGATGGCACCCCGGCCCGCGCCCTCAAGGTCGCGGAAATTCTGCTGGGCTGACGCGCCCGGACAGTTTTCATTTTGCCCAAAATACTCATGCTCCAAGCGTGCAAAATGACCTGATCCTGCGGCGATGCGCTAACCTTGGCCACGGGTGCCGCCCGAGGGCAAGGGCTATGCCCATGCCCGAGATATAAAGCGCGCGACCCTTGGGTCGCGCTCCGTCAGGTCATGTCTTGGAGGGAAAAATCAGCCGCCTGAATTCTGGCGCTCGATATAGGCGCGCAGTTCCTCGGTCTCGAGGCGCGCGTCGCGCAGGCCTTCCATCGCCGCCGACAGTTCCGCCTCGGTCTGGCTCAACTGGTTGGTCAGCTCGGCCTCGCGCTGTTGCAGATAGGTGATCGCCTGATCGCGGGTCTCTTCCGCTTCGTGCAGCTCCTGGCTCATCTTTTCCAGCTCGCCCACGTCGCTGCGTGACACGCGGGTAAAACGATGCACCAGCCAGTTGGCGAACCAACCCAGACAGAAGGCGACGAAAAGGATGATCGCCGTTGCGATGATGAATTGCGTGCGGTTCACTCGCTCTGTCCTTCTTTGGTGCCGTCTTGCGTCGGTTCGGCATCTTTCTGTTCGGCGTCTTCATCCCCGTTTTGCGCGATGCTTTCAAGGGTTGTCTGCCCTTCATCCTGTGTCGGCGCGGGGCGGAACAGGTTGAATTCTATGCGCCGGTTGGTCTCGCGCCCTTCTTCGGTTTCGTTATTCGCGATGGGGCGGGTTTCGCCATAGCCCACGGCAGACAGCGATCCGGTCGGCACCAGACGCGAGCGCAGCGCCGACAGAACCGCGTTGGCACGGTTCTGGCTCAGGTTCTGGTTCATCTCCTCGCGGCCCTGGCTGTCGGTGTGGCCGGCGATTTCCATCTTCAACTCGCCGCAGCGTTCCAGAACCTCTGCGATGTCGTCGATCACGCCGCGGCTTTCGGAATCCGGTGTGGCCGAACCCGGTTCGAAATTGATCTTGCGGGCGCTCAGGATGCCTTTGATCTCGTCCTCGCATTCTTCCGGCGTCGGGATGCCCGCGATCGGGTCCAGCTTTTTTAGGTATTCCACCTCGATCGCGAAGCGCTCCCCCCCGCCAAGCTTGTCGGCCAGAAAGCGCGCCACCTCGGCCGAGGCATCGGGGTTGCCGGTCTTGCCAGTCACGGTGATCAGATCAGGTGTCATGGTCACGGCCCCGTTCGACAGTTTCGACAGCGCCTCCAGTGCGGTCAGCACGCGAATCGGCCAGCTGCCGGGCAGCTGTTCGTCTATCCTTGCGGACATATGCACCGCCTCGGCTCCGAAACGGGCCTGCGCCAGCGATTGCGCGGCGTTGCGCATCAACTCGCCGGACACGCGGCCGCGCAGTTGCACCAGACCTTCGGGCGACAGGGTCCCGACGAATTCCACCGGCCCTTTCTGGGCGTCGGCTTCTGGCAGGGTGGCATGCAGGGCAAACACCTCTGGCAGGGCGTTTTCCAACTCTCCCACGGCATTGTCGAAGATCGCCGGATTGGTCTTGGGCGATCCAACGAGGGTAATGTCGGCATCCGAAAAGGTTAGCGTGCCGCCACCGATTTCGCCCAATGTCTTGATGGCGCGCTCCACCGCTTGGCCCCAGTTGGGCGAGGGTACACCAAGGCCCAGCGTGCAATCGGCGTTGCCTTCAAGGCCGGCGGCGCGGGCCGCGCTGAGGATCGACTTGCGGGCGGCGTCGGTGTCAGCCGAGCAGGCATCGAACCGCGTGCCCTGATCATCCATCACAAGCCGCAGGGTAAAGGGCGTGATGACGGGGCGCGGCGCGGAAATATCCAGTGTCACGGAAACGCCGGGGGGCTGCTGGCTGCGCAACCGTTCTTCCAGCGCGCGCTTTTCTTCGGGGCTGTCCGATATCGCCGTGACGGCGACGCTGTCCGCATCAACCGAGATTTTCGACCGCGGCAGCGACTTGAGCGCCCGCATCGCGTAAGCCAGTGCAAGGTCCCAGCTGTCAGCCACGGGGTAGTCGGCGCTTTCCAATAGGTCCGCGACATTTTTCTTGCCCGCAATTTCCGCCAGTTGTTCGGCCAAGTCTTCGCGGTCTGTAGCGGCGGGGATCAGGCCGATCAGCGAAATCCCGGAACCATTGCGCAAAATCTCGATCGAGAAATTCGGCGCGATCATATCTTCGGTCGCCTGCATCTGCATCTGGTCGATCACCCGGCTGGCATCGACGATGGTGCCCGCGGTGGTCAATGCCTGAAAGCGCAGCGCCTCGGTCGGGGCGGTGCCCGAAACAAAGACCTGCAAGCCATCGGCGTGAACCTCGGCCCAGGTGAGAGAGGCCATATCCAGCGCCTGGCGCACGGAATATTCTGAATTCGCCTCGATCACGCCGACGGAAAAACGCGCCCCAAGAAGTGATGCGCCCCCGGCAAGGGCGAAAGAGGCGGCGATGACGGCAACTGAGGAAAGGCGCATGAGATCCGGAATTTATAACTGCGTTGTATGTCTTTAGGCCGCTGCCCTCCGCGTTGCAATCACAGCCGCGCCCGATGGGCGGATTTCGGCGTCATTCAGCGGGGTTAACCGTTTCGGGATTTACAGAAAGATGGCCAGAACCAGGAAGGGCAGCGGCAGCAGCCCCGCATCGCGGTTCGCGCGGAACAGCATCAGGCAGCGGTCGTTGTCGTCGATATCCAGCATGCGAAGCTGCCATTGCAGGTGCCAGCCCATCGCCCAAGGGCCGCACAGCGCCAGTACCAGCGCGATCTGGTTGCCGGTGCGATCCAGCATCGCCAGCCCCACGGCCAGCGCCAGCAGGGCGACGGTCGCCATCAGGAACCATTTCAGCCATTTCGCGGTGTCCGTGCCAAACAGGCGCGCGGTGGATTTCACCCCGATCAGCGCGTCGTCTTCCTTGTCCTGATGGGCATAGATCGTGTCGTAGAACAGGGTCCATGCGATGCCCCCCAGATACAGCACGATGGCGGCGGGGTGGAGCGTGCCGGAATGGGCGGCAAAGGCAAGCAGCGCCCCCCAGTTGAACGCCAGCCCCAAGAACACTTGCGGCCACCATGTGAACCGCTTGGCAAAGGGATAAACCGCGACGGGCAGCAGCGACAGCACGCCCAGTGCAATGGCCGCGCCGCTAAAGGTCAGCAGGATGCAAAGGGCGATCAGCGCCTGCACCACCATCCATGCGGCGGCCTGTTTGGCGCTGACCTGGCCCGAGGGGATGGGGCGCGATTTTGTCCGCTCGACCGCGGCATCGAATTCGCGGTCGGTGATGTCGTTCCATGTGCAGCCTGCGCCGCGCATCAGCCACGCGCCAAGCGCACAACCCAACGCGATCCATAGATCGGACAGGCGCGGCTGCCCGTCCCACAGGATGGCAAGCGCCAGACCCCACCAGCAGGGCAACAGCAGCAGCCATGTGCCGATCGGCCGGTCCGCCCGTGACAGGCGCAGGTAGGGGCGCGTGGCGGCAGGTGCCAGCCTGTCCACCCAGTTGCCGCGATAGGCATCTGACACGGTTCCGTCGATCTGCTCTGGTCTTGGCCCGTCCGCGCCCATATCATATTCCCCTATGAAAGAGACGAAAATCCGCCTTCATGTAGACCACCCCTTGGGGGAGGGGCAAACCATTCCTCTGGAGCAGGGGCAGGCGCATTACCTGTTCGGGGTGATGCGGGTGGCCGTGGGCGAAGGGCTGCGTGCGTTCAACGGGCGCGATGGCGAGTGGCTGTGCGAAATTTCGGCCGCGTCGAAGAAAGGCGGGGAATTGACCTGCGTGCGCCAGACCGCGTCGCAAGCTATGCCGCCTGACCTGTGGCTGCTTTTTGCCCCGATCAAGAAGGCCCGCACCGATTTCATCGTGGAAAAGGCGGCGGAAATGGGTGCGGCGCAGATTTTCCCCGTGCAGACCGATTTCACCAATTCAGAGCGTATCCGGCAGGACCGTTTGCAAGCCCACGCGGTGGAAGCCGCCGAGCAATGCGGCGGCACCTATGTGCCCCCGGTGCATGATTTGCAGCGGCTGGATGCGCTGTTGGACAAGTGGCCCGAAGACCGGCAACTGATGTTCTGCGACGAGGCCGCCGTGGGCGAGGCATTGCTGCTGGATGGGGCCACTCCCGGCCCATGGGCGATTCTGATCGGGCCAGAGGGCGGTTTTTCCGACGCCGAGCGCGCGCGCTTGCGGGCAATGCCGGGCGCGCTGCGCATCAGCCTTGGGCCGCGCATCCTGCGCGCCGATACGGCGGCGGTGGCGGCGATGGCCCTGTGGCAAGA
Organism: Rhodobacteraceae bacterium UBA3069; assembly: GCA_002366795.1. GTDB lineage: Bacteria > Pseudomonadota > Alphaproteobacteria > Rhodobacterales > Rhodobacteraceae > UBA3069. The sequence continues at coordinate 21,237 of DFBX01000121.1, forward strand.
CGCATTGGGAGATTGGCGATGAGCTTTCTAAGGCCAGAGGCGCGGGCGGCCCTGTGGCGTTGGCGCGACCTATTGGCCGGGCTGGGCGTTGCCCTGCTTGGGCTTTGGGCGGTGCTGGCCTTGCTGGGCGTTCTGTTCTGGCTGGGCTGGGTGTTCCTGGTGGTCGGGGCCGGCCTGGCGATCACAGGCTGGCAGCGCGCGCGGTTCGCGGCAGGCAAGGGCGGCGCGGGCGTGGTGCAGGTGGACGAGGGCGAGGTGCGATATTTCGGCCCGATGTCCGGCGGCATGGTCGCCATGACCGAATTGATGCGGCTCGAACTGGATGGGCGCGGCGCCGGCGCACGATGGCGGCTGCACCAGCCGGGGCAGGCGGTTCTGGAAATTCCCGTCAACGCCGAAAACGCAGAGGCGCTTTTTGATGTGTTTGCTTCGCTTCCGGGCGTGCGAACCGAACGGATGCTGTCAGAGATGAGGCGCAGTGGTGGTGCGCGTCTTGTCGTGATTTGGCAGAAGGGGGGCGATCACCCCTCTGTGACCCATATGCAGGATGTGCGGCGGCTGCATTGACAGCCCTGCACCTTTGCACCACTTCTTGATATTCACGACAGGCCAAATCGGAGTGCCCCAATGTCTATTCCTCAATCCGGCGGCGGGCCGATCGAACATCACAGCCAGTTGGCCGAATACCTGGAAAGCGGCTGCAAGCCCGCCGAGGATTGGCGCATCGGCACCGAGCATGAAAAGTTCGGCTACTGCAAGGATACCCTGAAACCGATCCCCTACGAGGGGCCGAGGTCTGTTCTGGCCGTGCTTGAGGGGCTGCGCGATGTGCATGGCTGGTCCCCCGTGGCAGAGGCGGGCAAGCTGATCGGGCTTGAAAAGGACGGGGCCAATGTCAGCCTTGAGCCGGGCGGGCAGCTGGAACTGTCGGGCGCGCCGCTGGAAAGCATTCACCAGACCTGCGACGAGGTGAACGATCACCTGCGCGATGTGAAGGATATTGCGGACAAGGTCGGCGTTGGATTCATCGGACTGGGCACCGCGCCGATCTGGACCCACGAGCAAATGCCGCAGATGCCCAAGGGGCGTTACCGGCTGATGACCGATTACATGGACCGCGTCGGCACCATGGGCAAATCGATGATGTACCGGACCTGCACGGTTCAGGTGAACCTCGATTTCGCGTCCGAGGCGGACATGGTCAAGAAATTCCGCGTGGCGCTGGCATTGCAGCCTGTGGCCACAGCGCTGTTCGCCAACTCGCCCTTCTTCGAGGGCAAGCCGAACGGGCATAAATCGTGGCGCTCGCGCATCTGGCGCGATCTGGATGACAGCCGCACCGGGATGTTGCCGTTCGTGTTCGAAGATGGCATGGGGTTTGATCGCTACATGGATTATGCCTTGGATGTGCCGATGTATTTCGTCTATCGCGACGGGCAGTATATCGACGCGCTTGGCCAGTCCTTCCGTGATTTCCTGAAGGGTGAATTGCCTGCCCTGCCCGGCGAGGTGCCGACGCTGAGCGATTGGGCCGATCACCTGACCACCTGCTTCCCCGAGGCGCGGATCAAGAAATACATGGAAATGCGCGGGGCCGATGGTGGCCCGTGGCGGCGTTTGTGCGCCTTGCCGGCCTTCTGGGTCGGGTTGATGTATGACCAAGGCGCGCTGGACGCGGCCTGGGATCTGGTCAAGGACTGGAATGTCGAGACCCGCGAAGAACTGCGCGTGGCCGCCAGCCGCGATGCCTTGCAGGCACAGGTGGGCGATGTGAACATGCTTGATCTTGCCCGCGAAGTTCTGGATCTTTCCGAGGGCGGGCTGAAAGCGCGCGCCAAGGAAGGCGCGGGCGGTTTGGTGCCGGACGAGACCCATTTCCTGAACGCGCTGAAAGAAAGCGTCGAAAGCGGCAAGACACCGGCAGATGAATTGCTGGAGCATTACGCGGGTGACTGGAACGGCGATCTGACCAAAATATACGCGCAGTATTCTTACTGACCGGTTGCAGTAACCTGATGGAAAACCCCGCCGCGGCTAACGCCTTGGCGGGGTTTACTGTTTTCTTGTCCTTGTGTCGGCGCGATATTCCGGTTCAGGCGGAGGTTTGAACGGGTAGGTTGCTGCGCAGCGCCTCCATCGCGCGCAGGAAGCCGAGGCCGAGGCAGAGGATGACAAACCCAATGGCCGGCGGCAGGGCAATGTTCATGGACTCGCCCGCCAGTGGCAGGGCTGCGCCGGTCAGCAATACACCGCCCGTTCCGATGGCGGCAAAGCCGGTGGCGGTCGTCACGCTGACCACCTTTGCGGCGGGTCCGTTTTGCGGGCAATCCCGCATGGATGCGCCGATTTTCAGGATCATGGTGGTAAGGATAGCAACGGCGCTTAGCCCGAGGGCAAGGTAGGTGATGGCGGTGGTCAGCATTGTTCGTTTCCTTTGTTATGGGGCGTCAGGCTTGGTATGCAAATGATGTGTGTGGCCTAGGATCGGGCGGCGAAATGGGCCTGTTCGCGCGATATACACGTTCAAGGTCGCTGCGGAGTTTGGGCAGTAATATGCGGTAAAGCCATGCAAAAAGCGCGCCCCAGATAAGCGACATAAGGCTGCCGAAAGCACCGTAGATGAGCAGGGAACCCAAGGCGTCCGATGTTCCATTGCGCAGCAAATAGCCAGATATTTCCAGTGTTGCGGCCAAGTTGCCGAGCAACGCCAGCAATGCGATTTTGGCGCAGTCCGGCCCAGTGCGCGGCATTTGCCACAGCAGCACGGGCAGCCCCAGCAGCAGCCAGAGCGGACCGCCGAAAAAGACCGCCGCCGCTGGCACGATCAGCCAGCAGAGCGCAAGGGCAGGGATCAGTGGCGCGGCGACAAAGGCCAGCGCAAAGGCCATCGGGTCAATGATATGGCGCGCGGGTTCGGGTGGAATGCGGGGGCCGATCGGGTCGTGTGATCTGTCGGTCATTTTCGTGTCCTTTCAGATCGCACAACGCGTTTCGATGGCGCTGTAGATGCAGCTGAAAATGGCGCCCCAGAGCGCGGCAAAGGGCAGGCCGAAGGCTAGGTTCATGGTTGCGTAATTGGTCCATTCGCGGATCGAGAGGGACCAACCCGCCAGCAAGAGCAGCGCAAAGGGCAGCAGAACCGCCAGCATGGCTGCGGCGATAAGGTGCAGCGGTCCGGCACCGTGGTGGCGGATCATCCAGTGTATCGCAGGCAGTCCGAAAATGACCCATGGGATTGCGCCGAAAACAGGTCCGGCTAGCAGGATCATCACGATGGGGCCATTGGCATTAAACGGAAGGACGAAAACCATGGAGGTTGCCGGTGCCAATGCGGCCAGAAGAAATGCAATCGAATTGACCCGGTGTATTGCGCTTTTGTCAGTTATTTCTGTCATTATAGAAACTTTTATACTGCGAGTCCTTGAACACCCGAGAACACCCGAGAACACCCGAAGAACTGCTTGACGATTTAGGCGTAGTAGATTCAGGTCGATGCATGATCCGCCCGGGTTTTCTCTCTTCTCCCGCCCGCCTCGAATTGCTGGCTTGTGTGAAGCGTCAGCGTGAAGACCACGGGATTGCCCGTCGGGCGAATG
>DFBX01000078.1 GCA_002366795.1 Rhodobacteraceae bacterium UBA3069
CCTCAGTCTCCGTGGCAGCGCGGCAGTAACGAAAATACCAACCGCCTTCTCAGACAATACTTCCCCAAAGGCATTGATATATCCGGCTTCAGCCAAGCCAAACTCAGCGCCGTCGCACGCCAGCTCAACGAGCGCCCCAGAAAGACCTTGCAATATCATACACCGGCAGAGAAGTTTGAGGCCTGTGTTGCAGCGACCCGTTGAAACCACAGCTGAAAGCCGTCATTGCGTTGTTCTAGACAATCGGCCTCGGATCACCAGTCCGGGTGTTTTGCCCAGACTTTCCTGCCCGACCGAACAGGCGAAGCAGGTGCGATGATCCACGGCAGATGGTGAAAGGGGTGTTTAAAGGGTGTTTAAAGGGTGTTTAAACCCCGTCTCGGACAGCGCGTTTTAAACACTTGCGGCGGACGTCGAGGTCCGTTGCAGACCGCCGCCAGCCGGAGCCGCGTCCCGGTTCAGGACGCGGGTCGAGACAGTCGGGGCGTGTTGCAATGTCGGGGAATGGCCCATAAACGCAGCCCAAAGCCACGGATCAGCAAAAACGCTCTGCTGAAAACATCTCTGTCAAACTCTGAAAAAAACCGTGTCACGCTACATCCTGCAGCGCCACTACCCGACAGGTTGCGGCGCATGTCGCGGGGTGAGTCCCGCGTGCTACGCTTCATCTAGCGTGGTGAACAAAGCCCTACCCAAAACTTTGCGGCTCCCATATAGTGCCTGTGGATAACTGGGCGACAGACCCATAACCCGAGAGGCAGAGAAGAAAAGGGGGGACGGCCGATGCGCTGCCCGTTTTGCGGAAATATTGATACTCAGGTTAAAGATTCTCGCCCTGCGGAGGATCACGTTTCGATTCGTCGCCGGCGGTTTTGTCCGGCTTGCGGAGGCCGGTTCACGACCTATGAGCGCGTGCAGTTGCGCGATCTGGTGGTGATCAAGTCGAATGGCCGTCGCGAGGATTTCGACCGTGACAAGCTGGAACGCTCGATCCGCACCTCAATGCAGAAACGCCCCGTCGATCCGGAGCGGATCGACCAGATGATCAGCGGCATTGTGCGCCGGTTGGAGTCGATGGGCGAGACGGATATCCCGTCGAAAACCATCGGCGAGATCGTGATGGAGGCATTGGCCCGCATCGACACCGTGGCCTATGTGCGTTTTGCCAGCGTTTACAAGAACTTCCAGGCGGCCGAGGATTTCGACAAATTCGTCAGCGAATTGCGGCCCGATATCGAACCCGAAGGCTAGGGCAAGATGCGGACTGCCGCGGATGACCGTTTTATGGCGCTTGCGCTGTCCCTTGGGCGGCGCGGGCAGGGGCAATGCTGGCCCAATCCGGCGGTCGGTTGCGTTATTGTCAATGATGGCCGGATCGTCGGGCGGGGCTGGACCCAGCCCGGCGGCCGCCCCCATGCCGAGGCGGTTGCGCTGGCCCAGGCCGGTGCGGCGGCGCGTGGCGGTACGGCCTATGTCTCGCTTGAACCATGCAGCCATCATGGCGCGACCCCGCCCTGCGCCGAGGCGCTGATAAATGCAGGGATTTCCCGCGTGGTTGCGTCTGTAGAAGACAGTGATCCGCGTGTTTCGGGCCGCGGGTTCGCGCGGTTGCGCGAGGCGGGGCTGGCGGTGGACACGGGGCTGCGGCGCGGCGAGGCGGGTCGCGATCTGGCCGGATTTTTCCTGAACCGCGAACAGGGCCGCCCGCTTGTGACCTTGAAGCTGGCGTCGAGTTTCGATGGGCGCATCGCCACGGCCACCGGCGAAAGCCAATGGATCACCGGACCGGATGCGCGGCGCGAGGTGCATGCCATGCGCGCGCGCCACGATGCGGTGATGGTCGGCGCGGGCACGGCACGGATTGATGACCCAATGCTGACCGTGCGCGGCATGGGCGACGTGCGCCAGCCGGTGCGCGTTGTCGTTTCGCGCCGGTTGGACCTGCCCTTGCTGGGGCAACTGGCCCGCACCGCCAAGGATATTCCCGTCTGGATTTGTCATGGCCCCGATGCCGACCGGGCCTTGTGCGACGCATGGGAGGGGTTGGGCGCGGTCTTGCTGCGTTGCGGCTTGGAGGGGCGGCAGCTTGATATCCGTTCGGTCCTGACGGAACTGGGCAAGCGCGGTCTGACCTCGGTGTTTTGCGAGGGCGGCGCGGCGCTGGCGGCGGGGCTGCTGGCCCGCGACATGGTGGACCGTTTGTTGGGGTTCACCGCCGGGGTGACCATAGGGGCAGAGGGGCTGCCCGCGATCGGCGCGATGGGCTTGGGCCGTTTGGCCGAGGCACCGCGTTTCACGCTGCACGACAGCCGCCCCGTGGGCGGGGATGTGCTGCATATGTGGGATCGGGTCTAAGGCCCGACTGTTCCGTTGCGCGGGCTGAAAAAGTCTTAGAACAAAGACAGCTTTGAACGCATCGTGCAGGGCGCGCTGTGGTTTTGACTATTTGCGCCAGATCCACGCATATGCAGCGGCCCAGCCTTGCAATTTTGCAAGGGTGCGATTGGCACGCGATGGCCGGGGCAGGGTGCCGGTGGCCAGCCTTTCGGCGATCACCTCGACCGGGGCGGGGGCGTTCGTGACCGGATCATGATAGCGCGGATAGTCTATCAGCGCCGCATGGGCGAGGCCCAGCAAGGACGGGCGCGCGATGCGGCGCGGCAGGGCAGGGCCAAGGTGGCGGGTCAGACCCCAGCCGGTGTAGAACGGGCTGCCAAGCGTGGTGACGGAGGTGCCGCGCAGCAGCGCCTCGAACCCCATGGCCGATGTCATGGTCCAGACGGCTTGGACCTGGTCCAGCAGGGCGGCCGGATCGGCGTTTTCCATGATCATATCGGCATATTGCAGGGCATCCGCGCCCAAGGCGCCGGGGCGCAGGCCTGCCTCGACATCGGGGTGGGGTTTGTAAAGGATTACCGCGTCGGGATTGTCGGCGCGGGTCTTGGCCAGCAGGGCAAGGTTGGTGTTGATCTGGTCGCAACCAAGCCGGATCGAGGCGTCATCCTCGACCTGTCCGGGGACCAGGATTTTGTGGCCTTCGGGCAGGACGGGCGCATCGCCCGCAAGATTGTATTTGGTCAGGTTGTGCCGGTTCAGATAGGCGATCAACCGTTCTGCGCGGATCTGTTGATCGGGCCGCAGCTGTGCGCGTTTGGCGATCAGCTGTTCCAGCCGCGTGGGGCGGGAGGGATCGTAATACAGCCCCAGATCGTCCAGTGCCAGCGACAGGGGCGCGACCAAATCGGCCCCCAGCCCGCACGAGCGCAGGAACCCGTCTTCGACCCTGTATGCCATGTCCGGCGCGGGGCTGGTGCCCCATGCCATGACAGGCCCGCGCGCGGGGTCGGGGCGATTGGTAAAGCGCACCGGTTTGTGCCGCCCGAAGAACTGGTTCAGCGGCGCGCGCTTCCAAGTGCGCATTCCGGTGGCCTGCCAGCCAGGCCGGTCCTCGCGCCAGCAGCGTGCCTCTGCCTCCAGGTTGTCGATCACGGTTTCCAGATTGCACAGTCGATCGCGGAACGGGTCATACCAAGTGGGATATTCCAGCATCGCCCCCGCGAACAGTTGCGCGCGGGTCAGGTTGCGGGCGCGGCGGGGGATGATCTGGTGATCCTCGGTCAGGCCCCAGCCGGCATAGAAGGGCATGCCGAAGACATGCGGGCGATGGTCGGCGCAGATCGCCTCGAACCCCATTCCAGATGACACGGTATAAACGGCGACGGCCCCGTGCAGCAGGGCAACGGGGCTGACCGGCGCGTCGCAAAGGCTGATGCGGCCTGTGGCATCGGCCTGCGAGAAATACCCCTCGCGGTGGCCCTGCTGCGTTTCGGGATGGGTCTTGATGATGATCGGATGGTTCGGGTGGTTTTCCTGCGCCCAATACAACATCTCGCGAAAGGTATTCGCATCGGCGCGGCCATGGGTGACAGAGGCGTCGCCGCGGGTCTGGTCGATCACCAGCACATAGCCAGGGTCGGGCAGCGGGGCGGCGGGGTCAAAGTCATTATACTTGCTGATCTCGGCCTCGGTCAGGCGGGCCATGCAGCCGCGGGCGCGGGCCAGCAGGGCGCTGTCGTCCAGCGGATGTTCGGATAGCAGCCGTTCCAGATCCGAAGGTTGCGAGGGGTCGAAATGCATGCCGCCGTGGTCGATGGTCAGCCCCATCGGCGGATCGCCCGCGCGCCCGGGATGAAGCGAGCGCAGCAAGGCATCCTCGATCCGGACAATGGGGGTGCCGGTTTCCGCCGCCACGGCCTCGCCCCGCGCGGCATAGGGGGAATGGCCCCATACCGCGATCAGGTCCTGATCGGAGGGTTTGCCATGCGTCGGGCCAAGGGTCAGGTCGTATCCGGCAAGCGAAAGGATGCGCCGGATGCGGGCCTGCGTCAGGAAGCCCGCATTGTAATAGAAAAGCCGCCGGGGCTTGGGCGCACCGGCGGCTGTATCTGGATGGCCTTGCGGCACGGGCCTTAGTTCCCGAACGCGGTGTTCAGCGTATTGACGGACCCCAAAGAGCCGGTCAGGGCCGAAATCGCCTTGTTCCACTGGGTGAACGGCGCTTCGGTCACATAAAGCGTGTCGCCGTCACGGATCACGAAATCGCGGGCCATGAACATGCCGTTGGGCTTGGTCAGGTCCAGCACGTAGATCATGCGCTGCGCCCCTTCCAGGTCGTTACGGGCCAGCACCTGGTTCGCGACCTCGGATGCCTCGTTGCGCAGGATAAACACGCCTTTGGGATCGGCTGCGTTGGACAACAGCCCGCCGACCTGTGCGATGGCTTCCAGCGCGGACAGGGATTGATGTTCGAAGGGTACGCGGTTCTGGCTGCCGGTCGCGCCCAGTGCGGTAAAGGCGCGGCTGTCCTCCTCGACCAGGATACGGTCGCCGCCGCGCAGCGCGATGTCGAAACGCGGGTCCTTATAAAGGTCTTGCAGCCAGACCTTTGATCGTTGATCGCCACGTATCACGGTGATCTGGGCAATCTCCGGCTCGATCGTGACGCCGCCCGCACGGGCCAGCATCGACGACAGCATACGAGTGGGGCGTTCAATGGCATAGACACCCTGACCGCCGACCGAACCGACCAGCGATACGGTCGATCCGTCACCTGCAAGCCGGCGCACCTGCACCTGCGGGTCAGGGGTTTGTTCGTCCAGCTTGGCGGTGATGATGCGGCGCAGCGCCTCGGGCGTGTTGCCAGCGGCGCGGATGCGGCCCGCGTAGGGCACAAAGATGAAACCGGCCCCATCGACCTGCACTTCTTCCAGCACGGTGGAATTGGCGCCTTCGCCTGCCAGCAACCCGTCATCGACGTTTTCCCAGATGGTCAGGCCCAGCGTGTCGCCCGGGCGGATCGTGTCGCTGTCCAGGCTGCTTGCGTTCTTGAATGCGTCGGAAAAGCCAAGTGCGGGGACCACGGCGGCGGCCCGTGTCACGCGGTCGTTCACGGCCACGACGAAAGCGTCGCCTTCGCGCTGGACCGATCCGGCATAGATTTCACGTTTGGTGGGGCCGGTGCGGGGCAGCATGCCACAGGACGCGACCACGGATACGGCCGCAACAAGGGCGACGGACCGCGCCCAGCGGTTGGCTTGGAGTTTCACTGCACGGTCTCCTCGACCTGTTTTTATTCTGCCTCGGATCGTCTTTTGCAGACGTATTTTGTGCGAAGCTACCGGAATCCGTAGAGAAAATCCAGTGGGTCACGATGCACCCCTCAGTTGACGAGGCGCAACTGTTGCCGTGGGGCCGCGGTGCCGGATTTCAGCGCATCATAGGGGTCTTCGGGCGACAGCATCATATCGACCACGTGGCGCATCAACTGCCTGCGGCCACCGGCCGAGTAAAAGCCCCCCGGAATCTGCGAGGTTTCCAGCAGGAACCGCCGGTAATCGGCATAGGCCTTGCGGTCGGGGCGCGCCGCGCCCTTGAAGAAGTCGGGCAGCGGCTGCGTCGAGACGAATTCTGGCTGGGCATAGACCGCATCGCCGAACACCTTGATCGGGATGCCGCGCCACAGCACCTGCTGGCCCGCAGTGGAATTGACGGTAACGGCGCTGCGCGCCTCGCCCAGAAGTTGCGCCAACTTGCCGCCGCGCACGAAATGCACGCGGCCTTCAATACCCAGATCACGCGCGATGCGCTTGATTTCACGTTTCACCGGCACGCGGCCATCTTCCAGTGGGTGTGCCTTTATCACAAGGTGATGGTGACGCGGCGCGCCCTCGGCAAAGCCGTTCAGCACCAGTTCCAGGAATTCGGTCATTGTCGAGAAGGGCGAGTGTTTCTGGAACGAACTGTCATGTTCCAGTTGCAAAAGGCACAGGTGATAGGGAAAGCCGCCGTATCGGATGCGCAGCGTCGCGGCACGGCGTTCGATCGCGTGCAGTGGCATGGTCAGAAGGCGCGACAGGTGCAGGCGAAATTCGGCGGCCACGGTCAGGTCGCGATGCGGGCGGAAATTGCGATACTGCCCGTTCCGGAACATCACGAACCAATGATACAGCGCGCCGTAGAACACATGGTGGCGCATGTCGCCCCATTTCGCGGGCGGCAGGGCGCTGTCCATGTCCGATTGCGCCAGCGCCTTGCGCATGTCCGGCACGTTCATGCTCATCAGCCGCGAATGCCCGTTCGATCCGCCGCGTTCATAGGTCACCCAGTAGGGGCGCAAATAGCCTTCCTCGAATACATGAACGGTCAGGCCCATGGCGCGGGCCTGTGCGGCGGCCGTGGCATGGATCGGCCGGGTGTCGCCGTAAAGCACGATGTCGGTCACGCCCTTTGCCTGCACCAGCGCGGCAAAGGTCGCGGGCCAGTCATCTTGCGCACCGCGATAGGGGATATAGCTGTCCCGGTCGAACCAGAAGGCCCGGTCCCCGGCGTTGAACCCCACGCGCCACACCGTGCCCCCCGCAAGCCGCAGCATCTTGGCCAGCTTATGAAAGAACGGCCCGTGCGGCCCCTGCAAGAACAGGAAAACACGAGGGGTGTCGGGGCTCTGGGTCACGGGTTCTGTCATGCCTATCGTTACGCGCTACATTCGCAACAAACCGTTAACGCAAATCTTCGGCAAAAATAAGGCTGGAAATGGCGGCTCTTGCAGGGGCGGGGTGGTGCGGTTACGTCTGGGGCAAAGGAATTGGAGGCACCCATGTTCACAGGCATCATCACCGATATTGGCCGGATCGAAGCGTTGGAGCAGCGCGGCGACCTGCGCGCGCGGATTTCCTGCGGCTATGACATGGCTGGCGTCGATCTGGGCGCGTCCATCGCCTGCGACGGGGTCTGCCTGACCGTGGTCGCCAAGGGGGACGATCCGAAAGGCTGGTTCGACGTCGATATCTCGGCCGAAACCGTGTCGAAAACCAACCTGTCGGCGTGGTCCGTGGGCAAGCGCGTAAATCTTGAACGCGCCCTGAAGGTCGGTGACGAACTGGGCGGCCATATCGTGTCGGGCCATGTCGATGGCGTGGCAGAGGTGGTCGGCACCGAGGATGACGGTGACAGCACCCGCGTCACCCTGCGCGCGCCCGAATCCCTGGCGCGGTTCATCGCCCCCAAGGGATCGGTCGCGCTGAACGGCACATCACTGACCGTGAATGCGGTGGATGGCTGTGATTTCGGCATCAACTTCATCCCGCATACCAAGGAAATGACCACTTGGGGCGATGTGGGCATGGGCGACAAGGTGAACCTTGAGATCGACACGCTGGCCCGTTACGTCGCGCGGCTGGCGGAATTTTCCTGACCCGCGCTTTCATTTTGCCCGAAATACTCCCGCCGGAGGCACCCTTCCGCGCAGCCGGAAGCTGACATATTCACGAATTGCATTGCGTTCCGCAAACGGGCAGTATCACTGCAAATTCCAAGGGAGGATAACCGATGACGCTTCTACGTCCCAGCCGCCGCGATATTCTGAAACTGGCCGCCATGGCCCCGGCCTTTGCTCTGCCCGCCGCCGCGCGTGCGCAGCTTGGCGCGCCCGCAGGCGCGAACCCCGCGCATTTCCGTTTCACGCTTGGCGAGGCGAAGCTGACCATCCTGTCGGACGGGTATTTTTCCATGCCGACCACGGGGCTCGGCGTGAATGCCGATCATGCCGAGGTCGCAGCCTTCCTTGAGGCGCATTTCCTGACGCCGGAGCAGGGCTATTCGCACACCAACCACCTGTTGGTAGAACTGGGCGACGCCAAGGTGCTGGTCGATGTCGGGTCCGGCAACCGCTGGTTCGACACCACGGGGCAACTGCTGGCCAATATGGAAGCGGCAGGCGTGGACCCGTCCGAGATCACCCATGTGGTCATCACCCATGCCCACCCCGATCACATCTGGGGCATCCGCGACGATTTCGACGAGGCGATTTTTCCCGACGCGGAATACGTGATGGGCGAGGCGGAGCATGCCTATTGGATGCAGGACGACCTGGTGAACAAGGTCGAAGCGGCCGAACAGCAATTCGTCGTGGGCGCGGTGAATTCCATTTCCGTGGACGGGGTGGAATGGGCGCTGGCCAAGGACGGTCACGAGGTCGCGCCGGGCATCCGCCTGATCGATACCCCCGGACACACCCCCGGCCATATGAGCCTGGTCGTGGAATCGGATGGCAAGCAACTGATGGCGCTGGGCGATTCCATGTCGCATATCCATACCAATTTCGAACGGCCCGAATGGTATAACGGCTTCGATCACGATGGCGATCTGACCGTGGCGACGCGCAAGCGTCTGCTGGATATGGCCGCCGCTGACCGGATGTCGGTGCTGGGCTATCACTTCCCGTTCCCCGGCGTCGGCCATGTGATGCGCGAGGGCGAGGGGTATCGTTTCATCCCCGCGCTGTGGCAATTCCCCAAGGGCTGAGGCCGGGCACGCAAGCTGACCTTTCGTTGATCCGTATCAATGCAGGTGCCTGTTCTGCGGCGTAAAGCTAACAAAGGGTCGCGTTCGTGGCCCTTTGAAGGCGCTCTTGGATGCACCTGTATGCTTTTCGGCCCGCGTGGCGGGACGGGGCATTGTCAGGTGTCCTTTGCGGGAGGGCGGTTCGGCCTGTCCCGCACGCTGCGCCCGGCTTTGGAGGAGGAGCCGGGCGCAGTTCGTTTTTGTCCTTCGATCTGACGCGCGTAAACCGCGACGTGTCGTCCCTCTGGCATATATGCGGGGCTTGGGGTATCCCGACGCCAACTGCTGACAGGGGGGCACAATGTCTGACACCGTTCCTTATGAAACACCCGGTCCCGTCGAAGAGAACTGGCGCGATGCCATTTCCCCGATCGAGGATATCATCGAAGATGCGCGCAACGGGCGCATGTTCATCCTTGTGGACCACGAGGACCGCGAGAACGAGGGCGATCTGGTGATCCCTGCGCAGATGGCCACGCCCGAGGCGGTGAATTTCATGGCCAAGCACGGGCGCGGGCTGATCTGCCTGACCCTGACGGGCGAGCGCGTGGATGCGCTGGGCCTGTCGCTGATGTCCTCGCAGAACTCCAGCAGGCACGAAACCAACTTCACTGTGTCCATCGAGGCGCGCGAAGGGGTTTCCACCGGCATTAGCGCACATGACCGCGCGCGCACCATCGCCGTGGCGATTGACGCGGGCAAAGGCCAGCAGGACATCGCCACCCCCGGCCATGTCTTTCCGCTGCGCGCCCGCGAAGGCGGCGTGCTGGTCCGCGCCGGCCATACCGAGGCCGCCGTAGACGTGTCGCGCCTTGCGGGGCTGAACCCGTCAGGCGTGATCTGCGAGATCATGAAGGAAGACGGCGACATGGCGCGACTGCCCGACCTGGTGGCCTTCGCGCAGTTGCACGGGCTGAAAATCGGCACGATTTCCGACCTGATCGCCTATCGCCGCCGCCATGATAATCTGGTCAAGGTTCGCGCCGAAGAAACCGTGCAATCGGAATTCGGCGGCGCATGGCAGATGCGCATTTACACTGATGAAACCCAGGGGGCCGAACATATCGCCCTGATCAAGGGCGACATTTCCGGTGACGATCCGGTGCTGGTGCGGATGCACGCGCTGGACCCGCTGAAGGATATGGTCGGTGTCGGCGAGCCGGGGCGGGCGTTCGAATTCTCCGGCTCGATGAAACAGATCGCCGCCGAGGGGCGCGGCATTGTCGTGCTGCTGCGCGACACCCATATGAAGCTGGACGCCGATGGCGAGGTCAGCCCGCAAACCCTGCGCCAATACGGGCTGGGGGCGCAGATCCTGTCCTCGCTTGGTCTTCACAAGCTGGAACTGCTGACCAATTCGCCCACGCCCAAGGTCGTCGGGCTGGAGGCATATGGTCTGGAAATCACCGGCACGCGCCGGATCGAAGGGGGGCACTAAGCCATGGCCACCGCCGAACAACATTACATCCTGCCGCGCGGGTCTTTCGACAAGCCGGTTAAGATCCTGATCGTGGTCGCGCCTTACTACAAGGACATCGCCGACAACATGATCGCCGGCGCCCGCGCCGAGATCGAGGCATGGGGCGCAACCCATGACCTGATCGAAGTGCCCGGCGCATTGGAAGTGCCCACCGCCATCGGCATGGCCGAACGGATGAGCAATTTCGATGGCTATGTCGCCATCGGCTGCGTCATTCGCGGCGAGACCACGCATTACGACACGGTTTGCAACGATTCCAGCCGGGGCATCACCCTGCTGGGTCTTCAGGGGCTGTGCATCGGCAATGGCATCCTGACGGTCGAGACCCGCAAACAGGCCGAAGTGCGCGCCGATCCGTCGGATCAGAACAAGGGCGGCGGCGCGGCGGCTGCGGCCTTGCATCTGGTCGCGTTGGAACGTAAGTGGGGCGCTGCCCGCAAAGGGGTGGGGTTCACCCCCGCCAGTGACGAATACCAAATCGCGGGCGCAGCCAAGGGTAAACCCACCGCATGACCGACGACACCGACAACCGCGAAGGCGCGGCCCCGAAACCGCTTTCCGGCAACGCGAAACGCAAGATGCGCTCTGCCTCGCGGCTGTATGCCGTGCAGGCGCTGTTCCAGATGGAACATTCCGCCCAATCCGTGCCATCCGTGCGCAGCGAATTTCTGGATCACCGTTTCGGTGCGATCTATGAGGGCGACGAGATGCAGGAGGGCGACCCCGTCCTGTTTTCCGCCTTGCTGGAAAATGCCGTCAACTGGCAGGCGAAGATCGACCAGATGACCGACCGCGCATTGGTGGCGAAATGGCCGATCGACCGGATCGACCCGACCCTGCGCGCGCTGTTCCGCGCCGCCGGGGCCGAACTGGTGATGGCCGAAACCCCGCCCAAGGTGGTGATCGTGGAATATGTCGGCGTGGCGCAGGCGTTCTTTCCCGAAGGAAAAGAGCCGAAATTCGTCAATGCCGTGCTGGATCACATGGCGCGCGAGGCGCAGCCGCAGGCGTTCTAGGCCTTCTACGTTTTATGAGACATTCAAAAGGGTGGGCCGCTGGCCCGCCCTTTTTCGTTGTATGTCGGGTTACAGTTCGGTCACCGTGACCCACGGCCAACACCGACCCGGTGGGATTGCCCCCCGGCGCGCCGCCCAGCGGCACGTCGGTGATGGCCAGAACCAGATCCGTGACGCTGCCGCGCAGGGGGTCGGGCAGGACAACCGAGGACGCCCCCGCATCCGGCAACACCCCAAGCGAGACAGGGGCATTGTCGCCCTTGATCCCCCACAGTTCCAGCACGCGGCCAGCGGGCGCGGAGCCATCGGTGCGGGTCAGGCGCAATTCGGCGGTGCCGGAATCATAGACCGCCAGCAACCACAGGCTTTGATCCTCGGCCGTGATTTCAGACACGTAAAGCGGCGCGGGCGTGGTCGGGGCAGGGGGCTGTGCCAGTTGCCAGGCCATGACCCCCGCCAGCGCGAGCGACGCAAAGGACAGCCCCTGCCACAGCCCCAGCCGTTGCAGCAGCGAGGGGCGACGGCGACGCGCTTCGGTCCCGAACATGCGTGTTCGCAGCGCGGATTTGACGGCGGTGCGCGGGGCGATATCGGGAAATTCGGCGTTCATCCCGGCCAGCCGGGTGGTCCATTCGGCGACCTGCGCGCGCAGGGCCGGCTCTGCCTCCAGCCGTGCCTCGAACGTGGCGTGTTGATCGGGGGGCAGAAGGCGCAGCACGTATTCCGCTGCCAGCTGGCGGTCATCGGGCAGGTCGGGGGAAAGCGGGGGATCGGTCATTGGGCCATACACTCCCGCAGGCTTTGCAAACTGCGACGCAGCCATGTCCGCATCGTGTTCAACGGCACCGCATGGCGCTGGGCCAGGTCGGCATAGCTTAGCCCGTCCAGATGGGCGCCGCGCACCGCGCCGGCGCGGTCCGGTTCCAGTTCATCAAGGCATTCGGTGATCTTGCCCGCCTCTGACCGTGCGATGGCCGCCTGTTCCGGCGTCGGGCCAGAGGCGGGCAGGTTTTCATCAGGCTCTGCGCCGATCTCGGCCGTTGCGCGAATGCGGCGCAAGCGGTCGATGGCGCTGTTGCGCGCGATTGTGATCAGCCATGTCATCGGGCTTGTCCCGTTGCTTGCGTAGCGGTCGGCGTGACGCCAGACCTTCATGTAGATCACTTGCAGAACGTCCTCTGCAATGGCCCTGTCCTTCAAGATACGCAGGCAGGTGCCGAAAAGTTTCGCGCTGGTGGCGTCGTGCAATGCGGAAAAGGCGTTGCGGTCGCCTAGGGCGATGCGGGCGATCATGTCCTCGATATCTGCGAGTGTGGTGGGCATGAGGGTGCTGTCCTTGGCGACCACGGCCATATTTGGCCCGTTGAAGGCGCAGCTAGGCCGAAAGCCGGGGCGGGCAAGCCCGGCCATTCACGATTCACACGGAAAAGCGGCGGAGAGGCGCAAGAAATGCCTTTTTCGCAGGCTTGCCCTTGTTATCTGCTGGGAAAAGGATACCTTGAACCGTGAAGCTGCCCGGAGGACGCACCATGCCAAAGCTCATCCGAATGTATATCATCAACGTGGCCATCGGTTTCGGTATTGCCGCGCTGTTTGTCGGTATGCTGCTGTGGTTCAACGTGGCGAACCTTTGGCATCTTGTCGCCCATTCCGATTCCGGCCTGCTGGCCGTCTTCATCCTGTGGCTTGCCAATGGCATCGTCTTTGCCGGTGTGCAATTCGCCATCGCCGTTATGCGGATGAAGGATGACGATGACGATGGCCCGCGCGGTGGCCGCAAGATTCCGATCCGGGTGGACACCACCAAGATGATCCGCGTCCGCGCCGAAGCGCCCGCGAAAGCCGGACAGTACAAGCGTCTTTAAAGCACACCCTCCAGAATTCATGCGAGAATTG
>DFBX01000009.1 GCA_002366795.1 Rhodobacteraceae bacterium UBA3069
GCGGCAAGGGTGTTGTCGTCAACGTCACTGAGGATTTCCTTCAGGCTTTCGCGGGTCGTCGCACTCATCGAGTTGCTCCATTTGCTGATTTCGCATACCGTGGATCCCATCGCGACAAAACGTCACCAAACCACCAGTGCTCCACCGAATTCCCTGTTTTGTACCCCGAATTCGTTTTGCCGCCGTTGATTCAGATCAATGAAGCAGAACCGGTACCCGACAGACTTGGCACCGCGTTTTCCTCGCGTAACCTCCGATCTGAAACCGATCGGGGCTTGATCCTGATCAAAGCGGCGAACCTGTCTGCCTGATAGCCGGAACGGGAAACGAACGGAGCCGAACACGGCAAGGGGGTCGAAATGACAACGATGGATACGGACAAAGTGGAAAAAATCACCGTCATCAACATACCCGAGGCGGTGGGGGTTTTTGATTCGTTCGAGACATTGCAGGCGGCGTTCTATGACCTGCGAAGTGTGGGTATTCACCATTCCGACATCAGCCTTCTGGCCCGCCAGGAAGTGCTGGAGGAAAAGCTGGGCAGGGCCTATTGGCAGGCCCCGGATCTTGAAGACGACCCCAGAGCGCCTAGAGCCATTTTCGTTTCAGAAGAGGCGATGGGAGAGCTTGAAGGTGCCATAGCGGGCGGATTTTTCTTTGTCGGGTCCTATATTGCCATGGCCGCGATGCTGACACCTGCAAGCACTCTGGCGGCCTCGATTGCAGCCATTGCCATCGGCGGAGGCCCCGTAGCGGTCATCGGTACCCTTCTGGCCCGCCGTGCCGATAAAAGGCACAGGGACTACTACGACAACCAGATCCGGCATGGCGGCATCCTGATGTGGGTGCGCACCCGTGACAAAGAACGCGAGGAACTGGCCGTCAAGATCATGAAAGGGCATTCAGGACGCGACGTACATGTGCACGGGTGGAGCGAATAGCCTCAATGGTAGCCGGTCAGATGACGAAACTGAAAACTTGATCCGATCACGAAATCCCGAAAGGAAATCCAATGTCAGACAATTCGCAGACACTAAAGAGCCTGCAACAAGCCATTTCCATGGAACTTGCGGCCGTGAACCAGTACATGCTTCACATGCTGACTGTCGAGGATTGGGGATTGGACAAATTGGCAGCGAAAATGCGCGCCGAGATGCTTGAAGAGTTGACGCATGCCGAGGAATTCGCGAGGCGGTTGGTTTTTCTCGGGGGAACTCCCGAATTGAAAGCCGCCAAAACGCCAAGCCGTGCTCAGTCGCTGAAAACGATGTTCGAAACCGATCTTGTGGATGAGAAAGACGCAATCAGTTTCTACATCAAGGCCGCCCGCCAGGCCGGTGAGACCGGCGATATAGGAACGCGGAACTTGTTTGAGCGCACTGCACTTGACGAAGAAGGGCACATGTCTTGGCTTGAATTGCAGTTGTCGTTGCTCCAACGAATGGGCGATCCGGCTTTTACAGCCATGCAGATTGACCAATCGACTCAGTGATTTCGGTTGCCCCTTGCGCGTTGTCGCCGTCCGGCGTTTCCTGAATTTACGGGCTTTTTGAAAACGCAAATCGATCTACAGATTGAGGGTCACGCGCACCTGATCCAGTTCGTCGGACATTCTGCTGCGCGCGAAACCAAGTACCTCGCAGAGCTTCAGCATGGTTGTGTCTTCGCGCAGCACGTCGCCGAAGATCTCACCGGTTTTCCGGTTGCGAGCGTACTTGATGATGCGGCGCTTCATAAGGATTCCGAGGTCGGTCATGTTGTGCCGGATAATAATGGCGAATTCGGCCCTATCGTAGTCAGGATCGGTTTAAATGCGGACCACGCCGGAATTCTCTGTGGTCCCGGGGATGCCAGGCTCGGTCAGAACTAGGACCATTTCCCGGTCATAGTCGAGTTGGGTGACCCGGCCATTGCTGTTGTCGATTTCGCTGCGGCTCGCGTAAACGGCCGCTCTTCAGGCGATGGTACAGCGTAGATTTTCGCTGTATTGCGGCGAGGAGAATTCTGCGAGCGCACGCAGCGAGAAATGAACAGGTCCTGATCGGGCTCTTTTCGGAATTTCGTTGCCAATTGACCTAATGGCCGCTCTTTCGGGAGGCAGCCGTTGTTGGTTCGGTTGCGAACAGATATTGCTCGCTTTGTCTTTCTTTGGAGACTGCTTCGAACTTGTCTCCCTGCACCTGAATGCCGTCAGTGCAGAAAATGGCCCACGCGCAGCACCGCCGTGCCGGGGCGGGCGCGGAGTGGAGACGGCAGAGCGGTTGGCGCCACCGTCACCAGGATTTTCAGAGACCGAACGGATAAGTGTCGTCCTCGCCGCTTCCGACCTGTTCGGGCAATGGCACGACGGCGTTGGTATGGTCGAACCAGACGAAACCGTCATATTGCGCCGACAGGATTGAGTGACTGTAGTGGCTCCAGCGTTCGGTTTCGGGGCGATAAATCACACCGATGTATCGCTCGAGCCGCGGTTCGGCCAAAACCTTGCGCATATCATCGTTTTCGCCTTTGCGCATATCGAGCAGGAAACGTTCGCCGCCGACTTCGTGGCACAGCGCCTCGTGGCTATCCGGCCGAGACGGGCGCACCGCCTTCACCTCCATCGGGCCATCCCAATCAGAGGCTGCCGCGACGGTGCCCGAATGCGTGCCAAATCCGATCAGCGCGGCGTTTTCACCCCATTCTTCGCGGCATAGCTGACCGATGTTGTGCTCGCCGCGGTTGACACCCATGTCGGTGACGCGCGCGTCGCCGATATGCGAGTTATGCGCCCACACCACCGCCTTTGCATCCGGGCCTGCATGCTCCAGGCTTTGCTTGAGGGTTTCGAACATGTGCCCGTCGCGCAGATTCCAGCTTTCGTGTGAGCCAAAATACATTACCCGGTAGTAGCGTTCGGCATCCTTGACCAAGCGGGCATTCTGGGTGGCGTCGAACAGTGAATCCCCGTCTTTGCGGGCATAGTCGAGCTGTTTGCGGAACAGGTCCACCAGCACCTTGGCCACGGGATCTTCGCACATGGCATATCCGCGGGTCAGGGCGGCGCGGCCATATGCGGCGGGCTCTTGCGACCACGGTGAGAGACAGCCATAACGATCGCGCGCCACCATGGCCGCCTGCGGATCGACACGGTCGAGATAGGCAAGCACTTCGGCGATCGAGTTGGACATGCTGTAGAGATCAAGCCCCTGGAAGCGCGCACGTTCGTTGGCGGGCAGCTTGGCGTTATGTGCCCTCAGCCAGCCGACGAAATCATCCACCTCCCTGTTGCGCCACATCCAGGTGGGAAAGCGGGTAAAGGGCGCAACGTTGCGCGTGCGCGCGGGCAGATGGCGGACATGGCGGTCGATCGCTGCGGCATCGGGCCAGTCGGCTTCGACCGCGACAATGTTGAACCCGTGCCGTTCGATCAGCCGCCGGGTGATGGCGGCACGGGCGCGGTAGAATTCGGAGGTGCCGTGCGATGCCTCACCCAGAAGCACGACACGCGCCTGGCCGAAGCGGTCGAAGGCGGCGCCAAAAGCGGGGTCTTCGGGGTCGGGCAGCGGTTCAGCGGCGGCGCGCAGGATTTCGACCGGGGTTGCCGGGACTGCGGGTTTCTTTTTCGCCTTTTCCTTTTCATCGGGCGGCGCAGCGAGCACCGTTTCGGAAGGGACAGAGAGATAATGCTGAAACCATTGACCGGCCATTTCGGTGACGGTTTCCAATTCGCCGGGGGCTTCGAAAAGATGCCCTGCGCCCGGCACGATCTGCAGAAGTTTTTCGCAATCGAGCTGTGCCAAAGCAGCGCGGTTCAGGTCCAGCACCTGCGGATCATTGCCGCCGACGATCAACAGGGTGGGTGACTTGACCTCTTTCAGGCGCGGACCGGCCAGGTCGGGCCGCCCGCCGCGCGATACAACCGCCGCAATGCGCGGCCCGAGTTCCGCCGCCGCCATGAGAGCCGCGCCGGCGCCGGTGCTGGCGCCGAACAAGCCAAGCGGTAGTTCGGCAAGCTCCGGTTCGGCTAGGATCCACAGATCGGCTTCGAGAAGACGTTCGGCCAGAAGCGGGATATCGAAGACATTGCGCCGGTCGGCGGCTTCCTGCGGGGTCAGCAGGTCAAGAAGCAGAGTGGCAAAGCCGAGTTCGTTCAACCGCCTTGCAACAGCATTGTTGCGCGGACTGAGGCGGCTGGAGCCGCTGCCGTGGGCAAAGAGAATGATGCCGCGCGGGTTGGGTGGGAGCACCAAGTCGCCAGCGAGCCCCAGCGGCGGGATCGAAACTTCGCGTTGCAGGGTGACTCCTTGCGACTCATCACCGAGGACGCTCCAGGCGCGGCGCAGATAACCGATGGTTTCTTCATCGCTGAGCTGATGGAAATCCTGGTAGGCGCCGCCGACACCGCGAAATGCCCGCGCGGGCAAAAGGCATATCACCTCATCGGCGATTGCGGCCAGCGCGTCGACTTCGGATTCGGGGGCAATGGGAATTGCGGCAACGACCTTTTGTGCACCCTGCCGGCGCAGAGCGGCAATCGCGGCTTTCATCGTCGCGCCCGTGGCTAGCCCATCATCGACGATGATGGCGGTGTGCCCGGCAGGGGCGATGCGCGGCCGGTCGCCGAGATAGCGCGCCCGTCGGCGGTGCATTTCGGCAAGCTCGCGGTCACGAGTGCGGGTCAGGTAGGCCTCATCGGCGCCGGAACGCCGCATCACCTCTTCGTTGATGACCATCTGCGGCGGTTCGCCTTCGACGATTGCCGCAAGGGCCACCTCAGGATTTCCCGGTGCACCGATCTTGCGCACGAGAACCAGATCGAGCGGAGCGCCCAGCGATTCAGCGACTTCGGCGGCCACGGGCACGCCGCCGCGGGGCAAGGCATAAACAACCGGAGACTCGTAGCTTTTTTGTACCAACTCGGCAGCCAGCTTTCGGCCTGCATCCTGACGGTCGGTGAAAATCAATGCAGCATTGTTCATTTTACCCCCTTTAGCGGGGTGTCGACGACCCCCGGGCATCAAGTGTTGCGAAACGCTAGATTTTAACGATTCGGCACCGCTGCTGCGTTGATCGAGATCAATTTGAGCGCTGGCGCGGCTTTGACAGGGCATCGCCGATGCACGGGGATTCGAGCAAAAGAGCATGGCCGGGCCTAGCCAGGAGTGGGCTGACAGACAGTGGGAACACGATGCACGCCGACTTCTGCGTTGAGGCCTTGAAAGATGCCATCGCCCGGTTCGGCCCGCCCTAGGGTCAGGATGCATTGATTTTCCAGTTCAGGTCTGATTCACTGCTCCAAAATTGGAGCGGTGATATGAGTGATCTTTTCTGGCTGACCGATACGCAGATGGCCCGCCTTGCGCCCTGTTTTCCAAAGCCTCACGGAAAGCCGCGTGTTGACGACAGGCGCGGCCTGAGTGGAGTAATCTTCATCAATCGCAATGGCTTGCGTTGGCGTGATGCTCCTGCGGAATACGGCCCGCACAAGACCCTATACAGTCGTTGGAAACGCTGGAGCGAGAAAGGTGTCTTTGCTCGCATGCTGCTCGAACTGGCCGATCAGGGCGGAAGAACTGAAACGCTCATGATTGATGCTACCCACCTGAAAACGCATCGCACGGCATCCAGCCTGGGGCTTAAAAAGGGGGGCGTGGACGCCTGAT
>DFBX01000109.1 GCA_002366795.1 Rhodobacteraceae bacterium UBA3069
CCATTTTATATGACGACGGACAGTAGTCCTTGGGTCAGCAAACCGTTGATTTTTGGATTGGTGGCTCACATGCGTTTTGCGACTTCTTCGAGCATGACCTCGCTCGCCCCGCCGCCAATGGCCTGGACACGCGCATCACGTGACATCCGCTCAACAGGTGTTTCGCGCATGTAGCCCATGCCACCGTGGAACTGGACACAGTCGTAGAGCACGCTGTTCACCAGTTCGCCGCAATAGGCCTTGACCATCGAGACCTCCTTCACGCAATCGCGGCCCGAAGCGTCTAGCCCTGCGGCATGATAGACTAGCTCGCGACCTGCCGCGATCCGGGTCTGGCAGTCGGCCAGCCGCTGGCGCACCGCCTGCTTGTCCCAGAGCACACCGCCGAAAGCCTTGCGCTGCTTGACGTAGTCCACGGTCATGTCCAGCGCGGTCTGCGCCTCGGCGCAGGCCATCGCGCCCAGAACGATGCGTTCGTTCTGGAAGTTCTTCATGACCGAGTAGAAGCCCTTG
Source organism: Rhodobacteraceae bacterium UBA3069 (assembly GCA_002366795.1). GTDB lineage: Bacteria > Pseudomonadota > Alphaproteobacteria > Rhodobacterales > Rhodobacteraceae > UBA3069. Next base: position 514 of record DFBX01000109.1, read on the forward strand.
TTTACCTCGCCCAGCACGTCGCCGGCCGGGACGCGGACATCCTCGAAGATCAGTTCGGCCGTGTCCGAGCACAGCCAGCCGGTCTTGTTCAGCGCCCGGCCGACCGAGAACCCCGGCGTGCCTTTTTCGATCGCGAACATGGTGATCCCGCGCGAGCCCTTGGCATCGGGGTCGGTCTTGGCACCGACGAAATAGATATCGCCATGCACGCCGTTGGTGATGAACATCTTGGTGCCGTTCAGCACCCAGTCGGATCCGTCCTTCACAGCGCGGGTGCGCATGCCCGCCACGTCCGACCCGGCACCCGGTTCGGTCACCGCAACGGCGGCGATCTTTTCGCCCGAGGTGATCGAGGGCATCCAGCGGGCTTTCTGTTCCGGCGTGCCGGCGTTTTCAAGATGTGGCGAGGCCATGTCGGTATGCACCAGCACCGTGGCCGAGAAACCGCCAAAGGTGGATCGCCCGACCTCTTCGGCCAGAACCACGCTGGACATAACATCCAGCCCCGCGCCGCCATATTCCTCGTCATAGCGCATGCCCAGCACGCCCAGATCGCCCATCCGGCGCAGTACGTCGCGGGGCACCATGCCCTTGTCTTCCCATGAGTCGGCCTTGGCCGTCACCTCGGTTTCGATGAACCGGCGCAGCTGGTCGCGGATCATGTCGAGGTCTTCGTCGAACGGGCCGGTGGCCGCGGCAGTGGTGTCTTGTTTGGTCATGTTTTTTCCTCCGGGTCGAGTTTGACGAGTGGGGTGTTTCCGGCGACGGTGTCGCCCGGCGCACAATAGATTTCGGATACCACGCCCGAGACCGGCGCGGGCAGGCTTTGCAAGAGCTTCATGGCCTCCAGCACCACCAGCGTGTCACCGGCGGCAACGCGGTCGCCGGGCGCGACACGCACCTCGGCAACGGCGCCCGGCATCGGGGCGGACAGCAGGTCAGCGCCGCCCGATCCGCCGCCGGCGCGGGTAAGGTGCTGATCTTCCAGTGTGCGCAGGTCTGTCACGGTCATCCCGCCAGAGGTTTGTAAATGCACCCGCCAATGATTGCCACTGCGTTCGACATGGGCAACGCGCGAGAACGGAACGCCGTCGATGCGTCCACTCAGGCGGTCGCCGGTCAGGGTGGCGGTCTCGGTTGTGATGCTCTGGCCGTCCGGCAGCGTGGCGGTAAGCCCCGCTCCGGCTTCGGCCACGCGGATCGGATCTTCCTCGCAGGTGTCCCAATAGGATGCCGCGCCGGGCCGTCCCGCAGGGGCGGTCAGCCGCCAAGATCCGAGGTTTTCCCAAGGCGACGCACCCGCAGGGGCGAGATGCAGATGCAGCGCCATGGCGGCGAGGCCTGCGTCTTGAGCTTCGGGCACCGGTTCTGCCCAGCCATCTGGGAACAGCTCGGCAAGGCCCGAAGTGTGATGCCGGAAGGCTTGAAAATCGGGATGGTTCAGCAGCGCCCGCTGATAGGACAGGTTCAGCCCCACGCCCCCCACGGCAAAGGCGTCAATCGCGGCAACGGCCTGCCGGATTGCCCCGGCCCGATCCGGCGCATGGACGATCAGTTTGGCCAACATGGAATCGTAGTGGTGGCCGACGATTGAACCTGCCACGACGCCGCTGTCCAGCCGCACGCCAGCGGGCGGGGCCCAAAGGGTGATCTGGCCCGTCTCGGGGCGGAAATTTTCGGCCGGGTTCTCGGCGGCGATGCGAATTTCGATGGCGTGTCCGTTAAATTGCACATCGGATTGCGCCAGCGTCAGCGCCTCGCCCCGCGCGATGCGCAGCTGCCATTCGACCAGATCGATGCCAGTGATAGCCTCGGTCACAGGGTGTTCGACCTGAAGGCGTGTGTTCATTTCAAGAAAGTAGTATTCGCCGCGCGCCGGATCATAGAGGTATTCCACCGTCCCCGCCGAGCGATAGCCGATGGACTGTGCCAGCCGCACTGCCGCCGCCAGCATGCCGTCGCGCAGGGCGTCGGGCAGATCGGCGGCAGGGGCCTCTTCGATCAGCTTTTGATGGTTACGCTGAAGCGAACAATCGCGATCGCCCAGATGCAGCACGGTGCCGTGGCTGTCGCCCAGCACCTGCACCTCAACGTGGCGTGCGCGCGGCGCATAGCGTTCGAGGAACACCGCCGCGTCGCCAAAGGCGCCTTTTGCCTCGGCCCGTGCCGAGATGATGGCCTCGGGCGCGTCGGCCAGATCGGTGACAAGGCGCATGCCGCGCCCGCCGCCACCAGCGCTGGCCTTGACCAGAAACGGCGTGCCAAGCGACCGTGCTTCTTCGAGCAGTCGCGCGTCGGATTGATTTTCGCCGCGATAGCCGGGCAGGACGGGCACGCCTGCGGTCTCGGCGGCGGCCTTGGCCTCGATTTTCGATCCCATCATGGCAATCGCGTCGGCTTTAGGCCCGATGAACACAAGGCCCGCCGCCTCGACCGCAGCGGCGAAACCGGCGTTCTCCGACAAAAAGCCATAGCCGGGATGCACCGCGCCGGCGCCGGTTGCGCGGGCGGCGTCCAGAATGGCGTCGACGTTCAGATAGCTTTCCGAGGGCGCTGCCCCGCCGATGCAGACGGCGTGATCGGCCTCGGCCACAAAGGGCGCATCGCGGTCGGCCTCGGAAAAGACGGCTACCGTTTCCAGCCCCAGCTTGCGGCACCCGCGCTGGATGCGCCGGGCGATTTCGCCCCGGTTGGCGATCAGGACACGGGTAAAGCTCATTTCACACGCCATGACGGGATGCTTTTGTTGAGGAAGCTGTTAATGCCGTCGACGCCTTCTTCGGTTTCCCAAGCGTCGGCCAGACGGTCGGCGGTATAGATCATGTTGGTTTCCAGATCGTGGGCCGCGACATAGGCGATCAACGCCTTGGTGTCGGCCACCGCCCCGGGCGCGGCCTGAAGGTGATTGTGCACGACATATTCGATCGCGTCATCTAGGCCATCGGCGGCGACGACCTCGGTCAACAGACCGATCCGTTCGGCGCGCGCGCTGTCGAACAAAGCGCCCGACAACATGGTTTCGCGCGAATGGACCTTGCCGATGCGGGCCACGACGTAGGGCGAGATATTCGCCGGCAACAGGCCCAGTTTCACCTCGGTCAGGCCAAAGCGCGACCCGTCAGCGCCAATCGTGTAGTCGCAGACCGAAATCATGCCAACCCCGCCGCCATAGGCCGGGCCGTTGATCCGTCCGATCAGCGGTTTGGGCAGGGTATCAAGGCGCCGCAGCAATTGCGCCAGCGTGGCGCTTTGGTCGACCCGTTCGGCGCGGGACTTTTCGATGTTCGAGGCGAACCAATTGAAGTCCCCCCCCGCGCAGAAGCTCTTGCCGTTGCCGGTCAAAATCACGATGCGCACAGTGTCATCGGTGGCCAGCTTCCCGGCTACGTCGGAAAGCTCGGTGATCAGCGTACCGTTCAGGGCATTGTGCTTTTCAGGGCGGTTGAGCGTTACCGTGGCAACCCCACGCGCGTCGGTTTCGACAAGGATGGTTTCATAGGTCGTCATGTTATTGGCCTCACATTCTGAATACGGGCGTGTGGCGCCCTGCCTCGGGCACCGAAGAGACGATGGCCAGACACAGGCCAAGAATATCGCGGGTCTGGCCGGGCTCGATCAGCCCGTCATCCCAGAGCCGCGAGGTGGCGTAGTAGGGATCGGACTGTTCGCCGTACTGGGCGCGCACCTGCGCCTCGATCTGCGCCATGTCGGCCTGCATCTTTTCAGACTCGCCGCCCTTCTGGCGGCGCAGTTCCAGCATCACGTTGGTGGCGATGTCGGCGGACATGGTGGCCAGTTCCGCCGTGGGCCAGGCAAATAGGAAATTCGGCGCAAACCCGCGCCCGCACATGCCGTAATTGCCGGCCCCGTAAGAGCCGCCCAAAAGGACCGACAGGCGCGGCACCTTGGCCACCGACATGGCATAGACCAGCTTGGCGCTGTCCTTGGCGATGCCGCCGCGCTCGGCCTCGGTCCCGACCATGAACCCCGAAATGTTGTGCAGGAACAAAAGCGGGATGTTCCGCTGATCGCACATGGTCACGAACTGCGCTCCCTTGAGTGCGCTGTCCGACAGAAGCGCGCCATTGTTGGCCAGGATACCGACGCGAAAGCCGTGGATGCGCGCCGTGCCGCAGACCAGCGTCTCGCCCCAGCCGGGCTTGAATTCGCGGAATTCGCCTGCGTCGATCATGCGCAGCAGAACCTCGCGCATGTCGTAGGGCTGTTTGCGGTCGGCACTGATCACGCCCAACAGCTCCTCGGGATCATGCGCGGGCGGCGCGGGGGGCGTGTCGGGCTGCATCGGGCGCGATTGGCCCAGTTCGGCGACAATGTCGCGCATCAGTGCCAGCGCGTGATGCTCGTCCTCGGCAAGATGGTCCGAGACGCCCGAGACGCGAGAATGCATCTCTGCGCCGCCCAGCGTTTCGCCATCGACCTCTTCGTTGATCGCCACCTTGACGATCGAGGGTCCGCCCAGATGGATGCGTGCGTTGCCGCGCACCATGATGACCTCGTCCGACAGCGCGGGAATATAAGCCCCGCCCGCCGTGCAGCCGCCGAAGACGGCCGAGATTTGCGGCAACCCGCTGGCCGACATGTTGGTCTGGCGATAAAAGGAATTGCCGAAATGGCGGGCGTCGGGAAAGACCCGGTCCTGTTCGGGCAGATAGGCCCCGCCGCAATCCACCAGATACAGGCAGGGCAGCCGGTTTTCCGCCGCGATTTCCTGGGCGCGGATGTGTTTCTGCACCGTCTCGTGATAGAAGGAGCCACCCTTTACGGTGGCATCGTTGGCGATGACTACGCAGGGCAGTCCATGGACGATGCCTATGCCGGTGACAATCCCGGATCCGGGAACCTCGCCGCCGTATTGGCCATAGGCCGCAAGCGAGGACAATTCCAAAAACGCGGTGCCAGGATCCACCAGCAAGTCGATCCGTTCGCGGACCAGAAGCTTGCCGCGCTTGCGGTGACGTTCGACCATGTCCGGGCGCCCGCCCGACGTGGCCTCGGCAATCCGCGTGCGCAGGGTTTCGACTCGTTCGTTTTGCGCCGCGTGGTTGCGGGCGTAGGTCTCCGATGCAGTCAGCACCGCTGATTCAAGACGAGCCATGTATCAAGTATCCTGTCTTTCAAGTATCCCGATGAGGAAAACATCCGCATAGGTGTGTGACAGCGCCTCTGCGCTGCCCCGGTCCGGGTCGAACCAATCGAGCGTGGCATTCAGCGCACCGATCAACATCAGGCGCAGGCGGCCGATGTCTACGTCGCTCCTCACGGCGCCGTCTTCTTGAAGCCGGGACAACAGGGTGTCCCATTCGGCCTCATAGGCGCGCCGCGTCGCCAAATTGGCATCCCGGACGGACTGCGGCACCTGCCCGAAAATCCGCACATTGGCGGAGGTATAATCACTTACGTTGAGAAGCGCGCGCAGATGGGCGCCGATAGCGGCCCTCAGCGTCGCTTCGGCGCCGGTGCCTTCGGGCAAGTCGGAAACGGCTTGGCGCACGCTCTCATGAACGACCTGAATACCTACATCTAGAACGGCCGCAACGATCTCGTCCTTCGAGCCGAAATGGTAGTAAATGCTGCCTGCCTTGATCCCTGCGGCCTCGGCGATTTTTCTAAGCGATACGGACCCATAGCCCTGCTCGCGGAAGAGCCGCGCCGCAATATCCAGCACGCCATCACGCCCGACCGCGCTGCGCGGTGTCTCGTTGAGCTTGCTCGCTGCGGTCTCTGCCATGGACTCTCTTCATCGATATAGCGCCTAACTAACGACTGTTAGGTTATTGATGCCAAAGAGTCAACCCTGCTGAACGTTTTGGATTGGAATCTGGGGAAAATGCCGTCCGGGCAACCGTCACACGGCCGCCCGGACACCAAGGCCCGACGTCAGGGCCTTGGCTGGAAGTCTTAGATTACGAAGCCGCCGCCACAGATGACGTGCTGGCCCGAGATGAAGTTCGATTCCGGCGCACAGAACAAGTAGACCGCGCCCGCGGCCTCTTCCGGGGTGCCGACCCGGCCCAGCGGAATCATGCGTTCCATCTGGGAAAGAAGATCAGGGTTTACGCCGACCTTGATCTCTTTTTCCTCGACCTTGATCGTGCTGTCGCCGTCCGCGCTGCCCTCGGTCAGGCGGGTGCGGATCGGACCGAAGGCCACGGCATTGACGTTGACCTTGTAGCGGCCCCACTCCTTGGCCATCGTGCGGGTGACCCCCAGAATACCGGACTTGGCGGCGGCATAGTTGATCTGGCCAGCGTTGCCGCCGGTGCCCGCGATGGACGAGATATTCACCACCTTGCGGAACACCTCCTGTCCGGCGGCGGCTTCTTCCTTGGCCTTGGCGCTGATCACCGGCTGGGCGGCGCGCAGGATCTTGAAGGGCGCCGTCAGGTGAACGTCGATGATCGCCTGCCATTGTTCGTCGGTCATTTTCTGAACGACGCTGTCCCATGTATAACCAGCGTTGTTCACGATGATGTCCAACCCGCCAAAGCTGTCGACGCCCGTCTTGATGAAGCGTTCAGCAAAACCGTCTTCGGTCACGCTACCGGCGCAGACCACCGCTTCGCCGCCGGCGGCGCGGATTGCCTCGGCGGTTTCATTGGCCGGGTCGGTATCCAGATCATTGATTACCAGTCGGGCACCTTCCGAAGCCAGCTTGAGCGCGATTTCACGTCCGATGCCCCGGCCGGAACCGGATACCAGCGCTACGCGCCCGTCGAGTTTGTTAGTCATGTTTTATCCTTCCGAATGGCGCTGTCAGACTTTTTCATAAAGCGTGGTTACACAGGCCCCGCCGAGGCCCAGATTATGTTGGAGCGCCAGACGCGCGCCGTCGACCTGGCGCGCATCGGCCTGGCCGCGAAGCTGCTGAACAAGCTCGGTACATTGCGCAAGACCGGTCGCCCCGAGCGGATGGCCCTTGGACAAAAGACCGCCCGACGGGTTGGTCACGTATTTCCCGCCATAGGTATTGTCGCCATCGTCAACGAATTTCGCCGCTTCGCCGCGCCCGCAAAGACCCAGCGCCTCGTAGGTGATGAGTTCGTTATGGGCGAAACAGTCGTGCAGTTCGACCACATCCACGTCGTCCGGGCCGATGCCCGCCGCCTCATAGACTTGATCAGCGGCGTTCTTGGCCATCGAGAAGCCGACAACCTCGCGCATGTCATGCGCGTTGAAGGTTTCGGGACCATCCGTTGTCATGGCCTGCGCCGAAATCCGGACCGAGCTGTCGAGGCCGTGCTTGTCGGCAAATGCCTTGGAACAGACGATTGCTGCGGCCGCGCCGCAGGTCGGCGGGCAGGCCATCAACTTGGTCATCACGCCGGGCCAGACGACCTGAGCCGCCATGACGTCGTCTGCGGTCACTTCCTGCCGGAACAGGGCAACGGGGTTCTTGGCCGCATGCCGACTGGCCTTGGCGCGAATTTTTGCGAAGGTTTCCAGCGGTGTGCCGAATTCTTCCATATGCGCCTTGCCCGCACCGCCGAAATACCGAAGCGCCAGCGGGACGTCCGAATTGCCAACCAGATCGTCGGTTTCTTTGTCGAATGCCGCAAACGGGCTGACCCGATCATGGAACATCGCACCGATTGCGCCGGGCTGCATCTGTTCGAACCCAAGCGCCAGAGCGCATTCCACCGCGCCGCTTTCAACGGCCTGGCGGGCCAGGAACAGGGCAGACGACCCGGTCGAGCAGTTGTTGTTCACGTTTACAACCGGGATGCCGGTCATGCCGACATGGTACAGGGCCCGCTGGCCGCAGGTGCTATCGCCATAGACATAACCCACATAGGCCTGCTCGACCTTGTCATAATCCAGTCCGGCATCGGCCAGCGCGGACCGGGTGGCCGCGGTCGCCATCACATCATAGCTTTCAGATTTTCCGGGCTTCTGGAATGGGACCATCCCTACGCCGGCGACATAGGCTTTGTCTGTCATCTCTCTCTCCCATGTTTGGTCTGGCCAGCCTGAATCGAGCGCCATTCCATTTTCTACCATTTGTTAGATTTTATATGCCGTCGCAAGGAACTGTCAACAACCCCACGCGGTGTCAGTGCTTGCCTGGTTTTCTAACATATGTTTGAATAATCTTGCCGCGCGTCCTGAAACGGCACTACATTTCCGGCCTGCGGGTCCGGGGTTGAATTTGCATGGCGGTTGTTAAGCATCGGGTGCCTGATGTCGGAATCCAGAGACGTCCAGCCCACGAAAGGAAAAGAAAAATGGCGTATTGCTATGAATTCAAGGGGTTCGTTCCGGTTGTTCCCGAGGGAACATTCGTTCATCTTCAGGCGGTTCTGATCGGAAATGTCATACTCGGTCAGGGGTGCTATATCGGACCCGGAGCAAGCCTGCGGGGCGATTTCGGCAGGATCGTGATTGGCGACGGGGCCAATGTTCAGGACAATTGCATCATCCATTCCTTTCCCGGCCGTGATGCGGTGGTCGAAACCGACGGTCATATCGGCCACGGCGCGATTCTGCATGGTTGCACCGTCGGCCGGAATGCTCTGGTCGGGATGAATGCCGTCATCATGGGGTGGTTTCAACAGGTCGACGC
>DFBX01000103.1 GCA_002366795.1 Rhodobacteraceae bacterium UBA3069
GCACAAAATTCAGGATAGTCCCACATCGGGGCGCGGGCACTGCTCGATCAACTGCCTCTGGCCAAACACATGCTGGCAGATCGCGGCTACGATGCCGATTGGTATCGTGAAGGGCTTGAAAGCAAGGGCATTACGCCGTGCATCCCTTCACGCAAGAACCGGAAAACTGAAATCCCACACGATCAGGTCCGCCACCGCCAACGCCACATGATCGAGAACACATTCGCCCGCCTCAAGGACTGGCGTCGTGTCGCAACCCGCTATGACAGATGCCCGAAAGTCTTCATCTCAGCCTGCGCCCTCGCAGCCATTGTCATGTTCTGGCTATGAGTCCTGACCCTAATCGCGAATATGTTTTTCGGTGCCAACCTTTTTTCAAAGGCAAAGAGTCCGTGACAATTTTTCATAGGTTTGCAATGCCGGGCAGAAGCATCCGCCCCCGCCCGTTCTGTGCTGAAATCGCTCCACCGGAGCGATTTTCGGGCGCACCTCACCCCTTTTCGCCCTGACCGCGGGAATACATGTCCTCGTAGCGAACGATATCGTTTTCACCGACATAGGACCCGGTCTGCACCTCGATCAGCACCATCGGCACCTTGCCGGGGTTTTCCATCCGGTGAACCGCGCCAAGCGGGATGTAGACGGACTGGTTTTCCGTCACCAGGCGCACCTCGTCATCCACGGTCACGCGCGCCGTGCCTTCGACCACGATCCAGTGTTCGGAGCGGTGGAAATGCGATTGCAGCGACAGCGAGGCGCCGGGATGCACCATGATGCGCTTGACCTGGAACCGCCCGCCCACAACAAGGCTTTCGAACCAGCCCCAGGGGCGGTGATCCTTGGGAAAATGCGTGGCCTGGATCGAACCCTTTTCCTTGAGCGCGGCGACGGCTTTTTTCACGTCCTGCGCGCAGGACATATCGGCCACCAGAACCGCATCGTTCATCGCCACGGCCATGATGTTTTTCAGCCCGATGCCGACAACCTCAAGCCGCTCGCTGTCTGAGCGCAGCAGCGTGTCCTGACAGTCGATGGCAGTGGCCGCGCCGGTTGTGACAACGCCCGCGCCATCGGGGCCGGATTCGCGCCAGACCGCATCCCAGCCGCCCAGATCAGACCAATCGCCACCGAAAGGCACGACCGACAGATTATCGGCCCGTTCCATCACCGCGTAATCGATCGAGATATCCTCGGCCCCGGCCCATGCTTCCGGCGCAAGGCGCAGGAAGCCCAGATCGGGCTGTGCCTTGTCCACGGCGGTGGTCACCGGGTCCAGCAATTGCGGGGCATGGGTTTGAAACGCGGCCAGCATGTCCTTGGCTTTGAACAGGAAAATCCCCGCGTTCCACATATAATTGCCCGCGGCGACCATTTCGGCGGCGCGCGGCTCGTCTGGTTTTTCGACAAAGCGCGACAGAGCGATCGCCGCGCCGCTGCCATCGGGGGCGGCGGCCATTTCCAGGTAGCCATAGGCGGTTTCGGCATGGGTCGGCTTGATGCCGAATGTCACCAGCTGACCGGCCTCGACCGCGCCAAGCCCGCGGGCCACGGCCGCGTGGAACGCATCGCAATCTGGCACGACGTGATCCGAGGGGGCGACCAGCAGCACCGCCTCGGGGTCGGATTTCAGGGCGTAAAGCGTGGCGGCCAGAACGGCGGGGGCAGTGTTGCGCCCCTCGGGTTCGATCAGGATGGCGCCGGGATCAATCCCCGCGCCGGTCAATTGTTCGGTCACGATAAAGCGGAAATCCGATCCGGTCAGCACCATGGGCTGCTTGAATTGCACCGCGCCTGCCCCGCCGGACAAGCGCTGCGCCGAGGCCTGAAACAGGCTGGTATCGCCAATCAGAGGCGAGAACTGCTTGGGGTAGCTTTTGCGCGACAATGGCCAAAGGCGGGTGCCAGGCCCACCGCACAAGATAACGGGCGTAATCAATTCGGATTTCCTTGCAATATATTTTGCCGTGGCAAGACGTTATGCATTCAATGACATGATAGGCAAGCATTGCAAGATGCAAAGTTTCGCAAAACACCATGTGATGCAGGGGGGGGGGGGGGGGGGGGGCGCGCGCAGGGCAGAGTTGAATAGCAGCGGGCGGCGTGGTTGGATGCGCCAACCCTGAACGGAGCCCCCGATGACCGACACAAAAACAGATGCCAGCCCATTCCCGCCCCTCACAGATGCAGAATGGCCAGAGGAAGCCGCCGAACTGCTAGACGGTTTCGCCGGGCGGCTGAACGTCTATCGCACCATGGCGCATAATCCCGCATTGCTGAACGCATGGGCCCCTTTGCGCCAGCATGTCGTGCGCGACAGCGCGCTAAGCCCGCAACAATCCGAGGCGGCTATCCTGCGCAGCGGTCACAGGCTTGGCTCGCCCTATGAGTGGGCGCAGCATGTCAGCCGCGCCCGCGCCTGCGGCATGTCCGACGCCCGGATCGACAGCATTCGCGGGCCGGTCGCGGAGATGCAGCCCGACGATGCCACCATTGCCCGCGCCGTGGATGCGCTGTTCGACGACAAGCGCCTGCCGCCCGCCACGATGCAGGCGCTGATCGCGTTGGTCGGGCGTAACGGCATGTTCGACGTGATCGCAACCGTGGGGTTCTATTCGACGCTTGGCTATATCCTGAACAGCTGCGACACCCCGCTGGACGAGGACATCGCCGCAGAACTGCGCGACGAACCGTTTGCGCCATAGACAAAGCGCCAAACGGCGCGGACCGTCACATTCAAAGGCAAAGCGCCCGTCCCGTGTGACAGGGACGGGCGCTTTTGTTTGAAAGGTCAGCCCCCGCGCGGGAGCGTGGCGATCAGCCGGCCTTGGCCGCTTCGGTCGCGCAGGCCTTGGCGGCCTCCAGCGCGTCGTTCAGCAGGGCCGCATCCTTGCCGCCCGCCTGCGCAAGCCGCGGCTGCTTGCCGTGGCCGCCGCCCATGGCCGCGCTGACAGCGTCCAGCAATTCACTGGCCGTCTTGGCAAAGCCTTCGGCCACCGCCGCCACCACCGAGGGCCGCCCGGCAGAGGTCACGACGCCCAGAACAGCCGCCTTGAGGCCCTGTTTCAAAACCCGGTCTGTCAGGCGCATCAGGGCATCGGCCTCGAACCCTTCGACCCGTTCGACCAGCACACCGTCGACCGCCTTGGCCATCAGGCTGTCGGCGACGATCGTTTCCAGCTTGCCCGCCAGCGCGGCTTTTTCCGCCTGAAGGGTCGAGATTTCGGTCATGCGCTTTTCGATCCCGCCCAGCAGCTGCGCCGCGGGCACACCGGCGGCAGCGGCCGCCGCGGCCAGGTCGTTATCCTGGCGGCGCAGCACATCCATCACGTTGGTGCCGGTCACGCCTTCGATGCGGCGCAGGTTCGACCCGATCGAGCTTTCCGAAACGAATTTGACCAGCCCGATCTGGCCCAGCGCGGACACATGGGTGCCGCCGCACAGTTCGATGGATTTTTCGCCCGCGAACAGCACCTTGACCTGATCACCGTATTTCTCGCCAAAGAAGGCCAGTGCGCCCTGCTCGATGGCCTCGTCGCGGCCCATCTCTTCGTGGCGCACGGTGCCGTCGCCCAGCACCTCGGCGTTCACGAGGTCTTCGATCTGGGCGATCTCTTCGTCGGTCAGCGGGTCGAAGTGGTTGAAATCGAAACGGAAACGATCCGGGCCGACATAAGAACCCTGCTGCTGGACATGGCTGCCCAGCACCTTGCGCAGCGCGTAGTGGGTCAGGTGAACCGCGGTGTGGTTGCGCATGATCTTTTGGCGGCGTTCGCCGTCGATCTGCGCGACCAGCGCGTCGCCGACTGCGATTTCGTCGATCAGGTCATCATCCAGCACAAGGTGCGAATGCAGGCCGGGAATGGCGACCATGGTGTTGGACACATGGAAGACCGGGCCGCCCTCGGGCACCGACAGCGTGCCGATGTCGCCAACCTGTCCGCCGCCCTCGGCGTAGAACGGGGTGCGGTCCAGGAAAATTTCGGTGCCCTTTTCAGAGGGCAGGATGCCGATCACCTTGGCCGTCACCTCGTAGGTGTCGCGGCCGACGAATTCGTTCGCGCCATGGGCGTCCAGCACCTCGCGGTAGTCCTGACCGCGATCGCTGACACCGCCACGCTTGCGGCTGGCACGGGCGCGTTCGCGCTGTTCGGTCATCAGGGTCTTGAACCGTTCGATGTCCACGGCGCGGCCGTGATCCTCGGCGATTTCGGCGGTGATTTCCAGCGGGAAACCATGGGTGTCATGCAGCATGAAAGCCACGTCGCCCGGCAGCATCGCGCCATCTTCCAGCTGCGACAATTCGGTTTCCAGAATACCCAGACCGTTGACCAGCGTGCCGCGGAATTTCATTTCCTCGCGCGACAGGGTCTTGCGGATCTTCTCGCGCTGCTCGTCCAGTTCGGGGTAGTAATTGCGGTGCATGTCGATCACCAGATCGGCCATGTGCGGCATCATTTCGGTCTTCAGCCCCAGCAGGTAGGCAAAGCGCACCGCACGGCGGATGATCCGGCGCAGCACGTAACCGCGACCCTCGTTCGAGGGGATGATGCCGTCGGAAATCAGGAAGGTCGAAGACCGGATATGGTCTGCGATGACACGCAGCGCCTGATCGTCCTTGGCATTCTTGCCAAGGGGCCGACCGCTCAGTCGCGCGCCCTCGTCCACCAGGGCCTCCAGCGTGTCGCAGGAATACAGCGACGGGCTGCCGCGCAGCACGCCCACCAGACGTTCCAGACCCGCGCCGGTGTCAACGTGCTGCTTGGGCAGCGGCGTCAGCGTGCCGGTGGAATCGCGGAAGAATTCCATGAAAACGACGTTCCAGAATTCGATATAGCGGTGTTCGGCATCGGGGTTGGCAGGGCCGCCACCGGGGCCGTATTCCGGCCCGAAATCATAGAACAATTCGGTCGAGGGGCCACAAGGGCCAGTTTCGCCCATTTCCCAGAAGTTGTCCTTGTCCAGGCGCTGGATCCGCTCGGCGGGCACGCCGATATCGTCGCGCCAGATCGCTTCGGCATCGTCATCGCTGACATGGACCGTGACCCAAACCCGCGAGGTGTCGATTTGCAGAACGTCGCTGACAAATTCCCAAGCCCACTTGATCGCGTCCGGCTTGAAATAATCGCCGAAGCTGAAATTGCCCATCATCTCGAAGAAGCTGAGGTGGCGCAGCGACCGGCCCACGGCGTCAAGGTCGTTGTGCTTGCCGCCCGCGCGCACGCATTTCTGGATGCTGGTGGCGCGGTGGCTTTCAAAGGGAACGGGTTCTTCGTCAAGGAAGTAGGGCACGAATTGCATCATGCCCGAGTTCACGAACATCGGCGCAGACGGGTGCGTCGGGATCAGGCTGGCTGATTTCACGACCTCGTGCGTCCGCTCTTTCCAGAACGCATACCAAACGTCCCGAAGCTCTTTTTCAGTCGTCACCTTCGCAGCCATGGCCCAGCATTCCTCGTTTCCAGATTTCGCCCCCTATACTATTGCGAAACAAGTTTTCCCAGATCAAAAAACCACGCGAAAACGATCTGCCGTGCGGCGCATGACCCATCGATGATTCATGAAAACAAGCCGGCGGTTCCATATGGCTGCGGCGCAGGCGCCTGGCCCGCGCGACGCGACCCGTCATCGGGACAGCTCACACAACTCTTCCAGCTCCTCGCGTTTGACGACGAATTTATAGCCAGCCCCACGGATGGTCTTGATCAGCTTGGGGTTGGCGGGGGCGCGCTCGATCTTTTTGCGCAGGCGGGCCACCTGGTTGTCGATGGTCCGGTCAAGCGGGTTCCAGTCGGCCCCGCCGATCAGGTTCATCAACTGGTCACGATTCAAAACGCGCATCGGATGTTCAAGGAACACGGTCAGCAGGCGGAATTCTCCGCTGGTCAGAGGGCAATCCCCCCCTTCCCTGTCGCGCAGCTCCATCCGCTCCAGATCCACGATCAGCTCATCAAAGCGCAGACATCGGCGCGGCGCTTCGGCTGCCGTGCCTTCGGGTCCTGCCTCTGTGGTTTGCGGCGCGGCGCGGCGCAACACGCTGCGCACCCGCGCGATAACTTCACGGATGTGGAACGGTTTGGTGATATAGTCATCCGCCCCGATTTCCAGCCCGACCACCCGGTCGATCACATCATCCTGCCCGGTCAGCATGATGATCGGCACCTGGGAGATCGCGCGGATATCGCGGGCGATCTGCAAGCCGTTGTCTTCGCCCAGACGGATATCGAGCGTGATCATGGCAAGGGGCTGGCTGGCCAATATGGTCATCACCTCATCCGCACTTGTGGCTTCGATGACATCGAACCCGTCGGTTTCCAGAACCTCTCGCAGCAGTCTTCTTAGCTTTGGATCGTCATCGACGACTAATACAGACATCCTTGGCACGGATCAAAACCCTTCCGTCGAAATTAGGCCGCGCTACAATTTGATACACAAATTTTAGGCCGCATTACAATTTGATACAAAAAACAGAATAACAACTGCCATAAAAAATACAATATATGTGCAGTCTGCCAGGCATCAATTGCCTGAGGGAACAAAAATGTACGTCACGATACCCGGCGACAAGTCGCCAATCGCCTTTCATGCACGACTGCCGAAAGCGAAACTCAAGGCCACCAATTCGATCGAAACTTTTTTCAAGGCGGGTGCCTATCTGTTCTACGAAGGGGATCCCGTCAAATGCCTTTACGAGGTGAAAACCGGCATTCTGCGCCAGACCCGTTTGCTTGAAGACGGCCGCAGGCAGGTGATCGCCTTTGGCTATCCTGGTGATATCATTGGATTTCCAGTGGACGGGCTGCACCACACGGATTGCGATGTCCTGGCGGATACGCGCGTTCAGCGATACAATCACGCGGCGCTGGAAAACAGCACGCGCGATCCGGTTCTGCACAATGAACTGGTGCAGGCGGCCCTGCGTGAGATCGGCGCGATGCAGGATCATTTCATGATGCTCGGGCGGAAATCTGCCGCCGAAAAGGTCGCGTCGTTCCTGTGGGTTCTGTCTGAACGGGTGGGCCTGGACCAAGGCCAGTGCCGCCTTGTGTCCCTGCCGATGAACCGCGCCGATATTGCCGATTTCCTTGGCCTGACCACGGAAACGGTCAGCCGCAGCCTAAGCCAGCTGCGCAAGGACAAGGTGATCGCGATCGAGGGTATTCACAACGTGATGATCCTGCGCCCCAAGGCCCTGCGCGGCCTGTCCGAGGGGCTGGATGTCATGATCGCCTGACGGCCTTTCCCGCCCCCCCCCCTGCCCTGCGCCATTTTTCAGGGCGCAGGCCAAAGTTCGCGGATATCGGCGGGCAGGTTGGAGCGGATATCCTCGATCTCGCCCGCGCTGATGCGCGCGTTCAACAATTCAAAGACGCAGCGAATGTCGGCATCGCCCCGGAATTCCTCGGCGGTGGTCATCTGCTGCGATATCGCGTTCAGGAAATCGGCGGCTTTGCGCTCTTTGATCGGGGTGTTCTTGGGCACCCACCCTTCGAACATCATGCTGCGGATCAGCAGCGGCAACTGGGCGGAAAACTGGGCCAGCTCATCAACGCGCATATGGTCGCGCAGATGTTGCAGGCTTACCCGCAGCAGCCGCAGCCCACTACGCTGCGACGACCAATCCAGCCGGCCGCACAACTCGTTTATCCATTCATGTGTCAGGCTAACGGTATGATCAATCACTTCCAGACCTTGTGCAGACATTGCGATGCCTCCCTTTTTACGAGTGTTATGAAACGGGTGTTTCGGGCGGGCTGCCCCGATGCGTATCGCCAGTGTCCCCCGCGCCGCCGAACCTGCCCCGCAGGGCCGCGATGACAGAGCGGGTCATCGCTCCGGCCCCCAGCAAAACCAGCGTGAAATTGATGACCCAGCCGACGAAAGGGATGAAATTCAGGATCGCGACGGCGATGATCGCGGCGGTAAAGACAAGCAGCCGCTGGGCGTTGCCAAGGTGCGGCCCACCGCCGAACCCGGCCCATACCCGCATGGCCGTAACATAGATGCCCAGCGCGTAGCCGAATATCCAGGTCGCGAGAATTGCCAGCACCACGACCGGCACAAAAGGCAGCCCCACGATGGTCATGCCTGTAATTGGCACCAGCCCGAACAGAAAAGACAGGCCGGCAACGCCAAGCAGAATACTCCAGCCCAGTTCCTTTTCCGTTTCGGCCCGCATGTTTTCAAGCCGGACCGGCATGAACCCAAGCGCCAAAGCCCCCAGCGTGACGAAAAACAGCAGGGAAACGATCACGCCAAACAATATCGTCCCGATACCGGGCCGCCCCGGCATCCCATGCATCTCGGTTGATTTGGCGAATTCCTCCCAAATTTCGAAACCTTCGGCCTTTTGAAAGACGATTCTTTCGGCGGGGGCGACGCTTTGAGGCACCGTGACCGGCTGTTCCGCGACATAGGTCAGCGTACCCGACACCTGCGCATCGGGCCCGAAATGAAAGGTCTGGCCGAAAAGCCTTGCATCGCCCGACACGGGGGCATTCAGGGTGACATCCTGACCGGCGGCCAGCAATGCGCCCGCGACCGGCCCTTCGATGGTCAGCGTCCGGCCCAGCAGGCGGACGTTGCCGCCGGTGTTTGCCGTCGCCTCGGTGCGGACGGTCATGCCCGCGGCGGTCAAATCCTGACCCGTCGGCCCGCGCAAAACCACCGTGCCGCCCATGGCATAGAGATCGGCACCGATTGCCCCCCGAACGGACACGTCCATTCCGAAGACATGCAGATCGCCCCCGACCGCGCCGCGAGCCATGACCGATTGTCCGGCCACAAAGGAATCGCCGGCGGTTTGCCCGGTTTCGGTTACGGAATCGCCCGCGACAAAGCGGTCGGTCCCGGATTGCATGACGGCGGTTTCCGCCAGTGGCGCATGGCTGGAAAGAAGAACGGCACAAGCGGTGGCGGCAAGTCGGGAATAAAACATCTGAAGCTCCTGCGGATGCAATGACCTTGCGCCGAATTCTATCGCAGCCATTTGCAAGGCGATTGATCGTTATCAATTTGCCCGTGCCCCCCCATGCCAGCGCAGCCAAGGCATATGGGCATGGCAGGCCCTGACCTTGGGCATGCCTTTGCGCAAACTGATCAAAATCAAAAGCCGCCCCTTGCCGGAGTGCCATGATCACGGGCGACTCCCTTCCCACTGTTCAAAGCCAGTCACCGGCGGGGACAGGCTTTTCGCGCATTTTCAGGAGGCGACGCAAATGGACCTGGAGAGGATAAACAAGACGATCGAAGCGGCGCAACAATCCAACATGCCGGATTATGACGCTACCCGCGCCACGTTTACCTGGCAGGCCGCAAGACAGGAAATCGACGGTTTTCCCGGCGACCGCCTGAATATCGCGCACGAGGCGCTGGACCGCCACGTCGCAGCCGGACACGGCAGCCAGATTGCCCTGCGCTGGATCGACCGGGCCGGACAGCGCAACGATTTCAGCTATGCGACGCTGCAATGCCGGGCCAACCGTTTCGCCAACGTGTTGCGCGCGCGGGGTATCGGGCGTGGCGACAGGGTGTATTCGCTGCTGGGGCGCGTGCCCGAATTATACGTCGCCGTGCTGGGCACGTTGAAGGCCGGTGCCGTCTTTTGCCCGTTGTTTTCCGCCTTCGGGCCTGAGCCCATACGGTCACGCATGGAAATCGGCGGGGCCAATGCCATTCTGACCTCGGCCCGGCTGTACAAGCGCAAGCTAAAGGACTGGCTGCATGAACTGCCCGAGCTGCGCAAGGTTTTCCTGACCGATGGCCACGAGGACGGAACCGAGGATCTGTGGACGCTGATGGCCGATGCCTCGGAACAGTTCGAAACCGGAAGGATGGCCCCCGAAGACCCCGCGCTGCTGCATTTCACATCAGGCACGACAGGCAAGCCCAAGGGGGTAGAGCACGTGCATGAGGCCGTCGTGACACATCACATCACTGGCCGGCTGGCGTTGGATCTGCGCCCCGGCGATACCTATTGGTGCACCGCCGATCCGGGCTGGGTCACGGGCACATCCTACGGGATCATCGCGCCGCTGACCAACCGCGTGACAATGATCGTGGACGAGGCCGAATTCGACCTGGACCGTTGGTATGACACCCTTGAAAAAGAACGCGTCAATGTCTGGTACACCGCGCCCACCGCCATCCGCATGTTGATGAAGGCGGGGGCAGATCTTGTGCGCGAACACGATTTTTCGGCGCTTAGGTTCATGGCCAGCGTGGGCGAGCCGCTGAACTCAGAGGCGGTGGTCTGGGGGCAAGAGGCATTTGGGATGCCGTTCCATGACAACTGGTGGCAGACCGAAACCGGCGGGATCATGATCGCCAACTATGCCTCGATGGATGTCAAGCCGGGGTCCATGGGCAAGCCGTTTCCGGGGATCGAGGCAGGCATCGTCGAGGTCACGGGCGACACCCTGCAAGAGCTGTCCGATAGCGGCAAGACCGGAGAGCTGGCGCTGCGGCCCGGCTGGCCCTCGATGATGCGGGGGTATCTGCATGAACAGGCGCGGTATGACAAATGCTTCAAGGATGGCTGGTATCTTAGCGGCGACCTGGCGCGGCGCGATGCCGACGGGTATTTCTGGTTCGTCGGGCGCAGCAAGGACCTGATCAAAAGCGCGGGGCACCTCATCGGGCCTTTCGAAGTGGAAAGCGCGCTGATCGAACACCCCGCCGTGGCCGAGGTCGGGGTGATCGGCATACCGGATGAAACCGCGGGCGAGATCGTCAAAGCCTACGTGGCCCTGAAACCGGGGTTTGAACCAAGCGACGATCTGCGGCTGGATTTGATGGGCCACGCGCGCAAACGGCTTGGCCCGGCGGTGGCCCCCAAGGACATCGCGTTCCGCCACAACCTGCCCAAGACGCGCAGCGGCAAGATCATGCGCCGCCTTTTGAAAGCGCGCGAACTGGGCCTGCCAGAGGGCGACATTTCAACCCTGGAAAGCGATGAGACATGACAGACGATGCGACCAAGCCGCGCCTGGATCACGCGCATATCCGCGCCTTGCTGCACGGGATGATCCGCATCCGCCGGTTCGAAGACAAGTGCGCCGAGCTGTACACGCTGGAGAAAATTCGCGGCTTCCTGCACCTGTATGACGGCGAAGAGGCGATTGCGGCGGGGGTCATTCCCTTGCTGGGCGCGCAGGACCGGATCGTTGCGACATATCGCGAACACGGTCACGCGCTGACCCGCGGCGTGCCGATGCGGGACATTCTGGCCGAGATGTATGGCAAGGTTCAGGGCTGCGCACGCGGGCGCGGCGGCTCGATGCATCTGTTCAGCAGCCAGCACAATTTTCACGGTGGCAATGCGATCGTGGGGGGCGGGCTGCCCATGGCCGTCGGGCTGGGGCTGGGCGACAAGATGGCCGGCGCGCCCGGCCTGACCGCTTGCTTTTTCGGTGAGGGCGCGGTGGCAGAGGGGGAGTTTCACGAAAGCCTGAACCTTGCCGCGCTGTGGGAACTGCCGGTACTTTTCGTCTGCGAAAACAACGGCTACGCCATGGGCTCGGCCCTGTCGCTGACGGAATCCCAAACCGACATCGCCATCAAGGCCGAAAGCTATGACATCGTCGCGCACACCGTTGACGGGATGGATATCGTCGCGGTCGAAGCCGCGGCGCGGCACGCGCTGGCCGAGATACGCAAGACCGGCAAACCCCGGTTCCTGGAATGCACGACCTACAGGTTTCGCGCCCATTCCATGTTCGACGCGCAGCTTTACCGTTCAAAGGCAGAGATCGCGGAATGGCGGGCCAAGGGACCGATCCATCGGTTTCAGAACTGGGCGCTGGAAAACGGCCTGCTGCACGCGGATGAGGTGACCGAGATGGAGGCCGGGATCGACGCCGAAATCGCCGATGCCGTCGCCTATGCCGAGGCCGCCAGCCCAGAGCCGGAGGCCGATCTGGCCCGCTTTGTCATGGCCCCGGATCGTCCACCCCCGCCAGCCCCGGTTACACCCGGCAAGCCGGTCAAGACAACCTACCGCGAGGCGGTCAGGCAGGGGATCGTCGATGCGATGACCCGCGATGACCGCGTGTTCGTGATGGGCGAGGACGTGGGCCACTACGGCGGCTGCTACGCGGTGACGAAGGGGCTGCTGGACCAGTTCGGCGCCGACCGCATCCGCGATACGCCGCTGTCGGAATCGGGCTTCACGGGGGCGGGCATCGGGGCCGCGCTGGCCGGGATGCGCCCGATTGTCGAATTGATGACCGTCAATTTTTCGCTGCTGGCGCTGGACCAGATCATGAATACCGCCGCGACGCTGCGCCATATGTCCGGCAACCAGTTCGGGGTGCCGCTGGTCATTCGCATGGCCACCGGCGCGGGCAAGCAGTTGGCGGCGCAGCATTCGCATTCGTTGGAGGGCTGGTATGCCCATATTCCCGGCCTGCGGGTTCTGGCCCCCGCGACGCTGGAGGATGCGAAAGGCATGCTCTGGACCGCGTTGCAGGATCCCGACCCGGTGCTGATTTTTGAAAACGTCATGCTTTATAACATGGAAGCCGATCTGCCGGACAATGCGGGGCCGGTCGATATCGACCGCGCCGCACTGCGCCGCGATGGCACGGATATTTCGCTGATCACCTATGGAGGATCGCTACACAAGACACTGGCAGCCGCGCAGGAACTGGGCCAGTCGGGCATTTCCTGCGAGGTGATCGACCTGCGCAGCCTGCGCCCGCTGGACATGGGCACGATCCTTGCCTCGGTTGCGAAAACCCACCGCGCGCTGATCGTGGACGAGGGATGGAAAAGCGGGTCGCTGGCGGCGGAAATCGGAATGCGGCTGGCCGAAGACGCGTTTTTCGAACTGGACGCGCCGCTGGCCCGCGTTTGCAGCCAGGAGGTGCCGATCCCCTATGCGGCGCATCTTGAACAGGCGGCAATTCCGCAGACGGCCAAGATTGTCGAAGCCGTGAAACGATTGATGGAGGTTACACCATGAGCGAATTTCTAATGCCCTCGCTGGGCGCGGACATGGATGCGGGCACACTGGTCGAACAGTTGCTGGCACCGGGTGCCCCGGTGCACCGGGGCGACGTGATCGGCGCGGTCGAAACGCAAAAGGGCGTGATCGAGGTCGAAGCCTTCCAGAACGGGGTTCTGACCGAATGGCTGGTGGATATTGGCAGCAAGGTGCCGGTGGGCACCCCCATGGCGATGATCGCAACCGACGCGGCGACCCCGCCCAAGCCGGAACAGCCCCAGCCGGAACTGCCGGACGATGCCCCGCCTGAAATGCCGCAAACGCCCGAACCGACGCCCCAGCCGCCGCAGCCCGAGAACCTGCCGATCGAGGAGCCGTCGCCCGTGCCGCCCGGCCCGGAAATTCCGCCAACGGACCCGCAGCAGGGCAAGGCGCGCTTGCGCATAACCCCTGCGGCGCGCCGCTTGGCGGCCCGGCGGCATGTCGATCTGTCGGCGCTGCGCACGGTGCCGCACCAGACTATCACGCGGGCGGACATCCTTGGGCTGGACCCCGTAACCAAACCACCGCCCGCCACGGACATGCGTGCGGCGATTGCCGCAGCCATGTCGCGTTCCAAACGTGAAATCCCGCATTACTACCTGTCGCACATGATCGACCTGACGGCAGCAGATCGGTTCCTGGCCGCCACCAACAAGGACCGCAAGCTGCAAGAGCGCCTGCTTCCCGCAGCAATCGTGGCCTGCGCAATCGCAAGGGCCGTCGAAAAATATCCCGAATTCAACGGCCATTACACGGATGGCGCCTTTGCCCCCAGCGCCGCCGTCAGCTTGGGGCTTGCAATCCATATCCGTGGCGGCGGCCTGGTGGCGCCCGCCCTGCTTGATGCCCGCGGCCGGTCACCTGAAACGATGATGACGCAGATACGCGACTTGGTGGCCCGCGTCCGCGCCGGACGGTTTCGGGCGCGCGAATTGTCCGATGCGACCATCACCCTCAGCTCGCTTGGGGATCGCGGCGTGGACGAGGTTTACGGCGTGATCTACCCGCCCCAGGTCGCGATTATCGGGCTTGGCACGCCACGCCTGCACCCGATGATCAGGGACGGAAAGGTCGTGCCCCGTATGGCCGCGCGCATGACGCTGGCCGCCGACCACCGCGCCAGCGACGGCCACAGCGGGGCGCTGTTTCTAAGAGCCATCGACAAACATCTGCAAGAACCCGAAACGCTATGACCCAGCAAGACATACAAACCGCATTGACCGAAGAACTGCACCGCATCGCACCGGATATCGAAATCGACCAGATCGACCCGGGCGCCGACCTGCGCGACGAATTCGACATCGACTCGATGGATTTCCTGAACCTCGTAACGGCGTTGGGAAAGCGTTTCGGCCTAGCCATGCCGGAAAGCGACTACGACAAGATGCGCAGCTTTGATGACCTGGCGGGCTATCTGCGCGACAAGACGGCCGCATAACATCGCCGGCGACATGGCGCATGACACGGGGCTGCGCGCTCCGGGCCCGTGCTATCGCGTGGACGAAGCCGCGGCTTCGCCCGCGACCGGATAGAACAGCGGTTCCATATCAAGGCGATAATCCTCACCCACCCGGAACACCGTGAAATTCGGCACCTCATACCAATCTTCGCCATGGGTCACGGGTTCGGATGCGATCTCGATCGAGTGATACTGCGCCTTGGGGTCGTGATGCACATGCGGCTCGCCGCAGATCGGGCAAGAAAAGATGTGGTCCCGCCGAAGATAGAAAAGCGAACGGTTGCACCGCGACCCGACCAGGTGGTCGCCATCAGTCAAGATGATGTTCAGCCCCACGCGGGCCTCTGGGTCGATCTCCATGCACCAGCTTAAGACCTGTTCCAGCCCCATCTTGACGGTATCCAGCAAACCGCGTTCCGGGTGCTGCAAGAACAGGCTTAGCAGGTAGCGGAACACGTGCTCGCTGTCGGTGGTGCCGCGAATTTCGGACCGGTGCAGCGGGTCCATATGGTCCAGCATCGCAAGGCGGACCTGTTCGAAATTCGGCACGGTGCCATTATGCGCAAAAATCCAGCGGCCATGGTTAAAGGGGTGGGTGTTTTCGATGCTGGTGCCGCCCACAGTTGCGCGGCGCACATGCGCGACCACGGTGCGCGCATAGACCCGCGCGGCCTTGCGGCTGAAATGTTCGCCCTCGAAGGCGGCCCAGACCTGCTTTTCAATCATCGGCTGGCCATCAGGATAATCGGCGACCCCCCATCCGTGACCATGCGCATAGCCCTGCATGTCGCTTTCGCTTTGCAGCATCAGGGCATTTTGCGCCTTGACCAGGCCGCATTCCACCTTGGTCGGCTCGTTGGCATGCATTGCGTATAATCGGCACATTGGCGTTCTCCGTAATGTGATGCGATCAAAATCGCACGGCATGGACGGCGCGGCATGATCTTTGTCAATCATGGTATCAAAGCCCTCTATATCCTGACCCCATGAGCCAGCCAGACGCCCGTTTTCCTGCCGAGATTCGCAAGCTCGCCGCGCAACTGGTGCGCGACGAGCCGGCACTGCTTTCATCGCTTGGGTTCGGGCCATACGTCCGGCAGGGCTGCGGCACGGGGCCGACCCTTCTGATCGGGGATCAATCCGAAATTCACTTGCTGGCGTCCCGGCCAGCCTCGCGGCTTGACCACCGGATGGCGCTTTTGGCGCGGCCCGGCGACATGGTCGTGGTTCGCAAACGCGAGCCTGATTTCGAAGGCTACTTAGCCGATTATCTTGGCCTGACGGACCTGGATTTCATCGCGGCACCGGGGGACGGGCAGACCCCGGTGGCTGCGCAATTGCGCTGGTCGGATGATCTGCTGGACCGCTGCGCAGCGCTGGCAGGGGCACAGGGCGGCCTGACCCTGACGGCCTATATAACCAGCGGCAACCTCTGGCGGCTGGCGCAGGCCATCGGCGCGCGCGCCCAATGCCCGGTGCATGTGAACGGCCCTTCGCCACGGACCGCGCAACGGGCGAACGACAAGCTGTGGTTCGCGAATCTGGCGCGGCGAGTGATTGGCCGCGATGCGGTGCCGCCGACGCTTTCCGCCTACGGCCCGGCCGCCGCCGCAGCGCTTGTCGCGCGGATTGGCCGTCAGGCAGGGCAGGTGATTGTCAAAATCCCCGACAGCGCCGGATCGATCGGGAATGTCCGGCTGCTGCGGGACGATCTTGGCGACATGCCGCTGCCGACGCTGCGCCGGTTCCTGATCGCGCGGCTGCATGCCCTTGGCTGGCAGGATATCTATCCGCTGCTTGTCGGGGTCTGGGACAGCGGCGTGACGCGCAGCCCCTCCGCTCAGTTGTGGATACCGCTGCCGGACGACGGCCCGCCGCGGTTGCAGGGTGTCTTTGAACAAAGCCTGCGCGGGGAAAACGCGGCCTTTGTCGGGGCACAGCGCACGGTGTTGCCCGGCGGGTTGCACCAGCGTTTTGCCACCGAGGCATTGCGGATCGCCGACGTGCTTCAACGCAGCGGCTATTTCGGGCGGTGCAGTTTCGACGCGGTGATTTGCGATGACGGTAGCGGGCAGGACGTGATCCACTGGATCGAATGCAACGCGCGATGGGGCGGGGTTTCCATCCCGATGACAGCGCTGCACCGGATCGCCGCCGGGTCCGAAACCCGCGCCTTGCTGATCATGCAGGAAACCCTGATGCGCAAGCCGGTCCCGACCGCCGCTATTGTCACCCTTCTGGATGACCTGATGTTCCGTGCGGGGCGGACCGACGCGGGGCTTGTCATGATGTCGCCGCCGCCGCAGCAGGCGGATGGCCTGCCGCTGAACCTTGCGGCGATGGCCGGGTCGGAAGATGACGCGGCCCGCATGATGCAAACCGCGATAGCCCGCATACTGGCCGCGCCGGACGCATAGGGCGGCGGCGCGGGTGTCTTGCCGGAACGTGCCGCGCTTGCAGGCTTCTGGCGCTATTTCAAAAGGTCGCGCAACGCCGAGGACAGATCGCTCAACCCGTAGGGTTTGCGCAGGATCGGGTAATCGGTTCCGGGCTGGCCATGCCCCGCGCCCCAACCGCTTGCATATCCCGTGGCCAAAAGGATTTTCAGATCGGGGTTGATCTGCAACGCCTGGTTCGCCACGTCGAACCCGGTCAAGCCCCCGGGCATGACGATGTCCGACAGGATAAGGTCGATCTGGTTGTCCGCGCGCAGCAATTCCAACGCGGCGGGGCCGTCCTTTGCTGCCAGAACCGTATATCCCAGCCCCTCCAGCCGGTTCACGGTCAATCGCCGCACGCTTGGGTCATCCTCGACCACCAGGATCGTTTCGGACCCGGATTCGGGCGTGCCCTTTTGCGCGTATCCGCCCCCATCGCCGCAGTCCTGCAGTGCCGGTGGCAGATACAGGGTCACGGTCGTGCCCTGCCCCTCTTCGCTGTAAATGGCGACATGGCCGCCCGACTGCTTGGCAAAGCCATAGACCATGCTGAGCCCAAGGCCGGACCCCGCCCCGACATCCTTGGTGGTAAAGAACGGTTCGAACACCCGCTGCGTGACCGAGGGAGCCATCCCGCAACCGCTGTCGGTCACGGACAGGGCCACGTAGGGGCCGGGTTCGACATCGACCTGGGTGGCCGCGTAATCCTTATCAAGCGTCACGTTCCTGGTCATGATTGTCAGGGTGCCGCCTTCGGACATCGCGTCGCGCGCGTTGATGGCCAGGTTCAGGATCGCCATCTCGATCTGGCCCGGGTCGGTGAGGGTGGGATACAGATCGTCGGACAGGTCGGTCTTGATCCGTATCTGCTCGCCCAAGGTTCTAGACAAAATCGACTTTATGTCCATGACCAGTTTGTTCAGCGGAACGGTTTCCGGCTTCAGCGCCTGTTTGCGGGAAAACGCCAGCAGTTGCGCGGTCAGCTTGGCCCCAAGGTCCGACGCCTCAAGGGCCTCCTCCAGAAGGTCGCGTTTGGGGAAATTGCCCAAGTTCATTTCCAGCAGTTCAAGGTTGCCGGTTATGATTGTCAGAAGGTTGTTGAAATCATGCGCCAGCCCGCCGGTCAGTTGCCCGATGGCTTCCATTTTCTGGGCCTGCTGCAACGCATTGCGGCTCTTCATGTCTTCGGTCAGGTCATGCATCATGCCAGTGAAATGATGCCTGCCGTCGAACCAGAATTCGGCAACGGTCAGGCGCATCGGCACCTCGGTTCCGTTCTTGTGCAGCGCGTTGAGTTCGCGCCCCGTTCCGATAATCTGTTTCTCGCCGGTTTCCCGATAGTGCGACAGGTAGCTGTCGTGCTTGCTATGGTATGGCTCTGACATCAGCATACTGACATTACGGCCCAGCACCTCGTCGGCCGAATAGCCCAACATGCTGGATGCCGAGGAGCTGAAACCGCGGACAATCCCGTGATCGTCGATGGTGATGATCGCTTCGGGCGAGGCATCCAGAAGAGCGCTGAGCCGCGCTTCGCGTTCTTCCAGCGCGCTCTGGCTTTGCAACCGGATGGTCACATCCTCTGCGGCAAGAAGGATCAGGTTATGCCCGTTGATCGCATCTTCGATCTTGCGCGCGTTCATGATCAGGGTCAGATCCTTCTGCCCCTCGACCTGCATGTCAATTTCATAGGATTCGACGTCTTGCTGTTCCGGCAGGATCGCTTCCAGCAGCTTGCGCAGGGCCGGCTGATCCCATTGCTGGCTTTGCACGTCGAACAGGATCTTGCCCTGGATCTCCTTGGATGTGGTATTGAACATCGTCAGGTAGGAATGGCTGGCCCGCACGATCCTGAAATCCTTGTCCAGCACCAGCAGCGGTTCGCGGATCGTATCAACGATGCTTTCGGAAAACAGTTGCGCGGCCCTGGCTTCTTGCTGCAAGGTTTTCAGTTCGGTCACATCCGAAAAGGTGATGACCACACCGTCGATTTTTCCGTCCTGCGTCCGGTAGGGCAGAATGCGCCGGATGAACCATTTGCCATCCTCGGACTGCACGTCGCGGTCGATCGGGGTCAGATCGTTCAGCACCTTGCGCGCGTCCGGCAACAGGTTGGCGTCATCGGTCCGGCCGGTGATGTCGCTGAAGGGGCGCCCGACGTCATTGGCGATGACATTGAACAGCTCGCGGATCGCCGGGGTGAACCGCATGATGTTCAACTTCCGGTCCAGAAACAGCGTCGCAATCCCGGAACTGGACAGCACGTTGTTCAGGTCGTCCAACAGGCTGCGCTCGTCCTCGACCTTTTGCTGTAGCTGGGTGTTGAGCGTGGTCAGCTCTTCGTTCAGGGACTGCAATTCCTCTTTCGAGGTTTCCAGCTCTTCGTTCGTCGATTGGAACTCCTCGTTCATTGACATGGCCTCCTCGTTCGAGGCCTTCAATTCTTCGGCGGACAACTCGTAATCGCGGATGGTACTTTGCAATTCCAGCCGCGTCGATTCCAGTTCCTGTTCAAGATGCGTCTGTAACGCGGTGTCAGCCATGGTTGCATGGGGCGCGGATCTTTCCGCAGCGGTCGGTTGATCGACAAAGGTCACAAGCACCAGGGTTTCATCGTCCACGACAACCGGATGCGCGCCGATGGATACGTTTGTTTTCTGACCCTTGCGCGTGACCACGCCGGAAATCGTGACATCGTGGCGCGTTTGCAAAGCCTCGCGGATCGCGCTGCCCAGCTTGGTTCGCAATCCTTGACGGGCCATGGCCCAAAGGCCCTGTTTCGCCTCGCCCGTGGGCACTTTCAGGTATTCGTCAATCGGGCCGTGGAAATACAACGTCTCCATGCGGGCGTCGATCAGTACGGCGGCGGGTGCATATTGCTCGACCAGGATTTTCTGGCTGATATCTGCCAGCTTTTGCCCGTGGCCAACCATTGCCGCGCGGTTGGCCGACACGGGAGCCCCGCTGATGACGGGCCTTGATACCGGCAGTTCAAAATGCCCGCGGCCTGTCATGCCGACGCGTTTATACAGCCGGTACTTCTTTGAAATGGGTTGAAACTGCGCCTCGTAGTTGGTGGCCGTTTCCGAATACCCGAGGAAAAGCACGCCCTCGTCGTTCAGCGCAAAATGGAACATCTTGATGATCCGCGCCTGCGCATCCGCGTTCAGATAGATCAGCAGGTTGCGGCAGGAAATCAGATCAAGTTTGGAAAACGGCGCATCAGCCAGAATGTTCTGGCTGGCAAAAACGACGGCATTGCGCAATTCGGGAGTGATGCAATAGGAATGGTCCTCCTTGATGAAGAACCGGTTCAGGCGTTCGCGCGACATATCTGCGGCGATCGCATCGGGGTAGACACCGGCCCGCGCGATGGCCAGCGCGTGTTCATCCACATCCGAGGCAAAGACCTGCAATTTGACATCCTTTCGGATACCCGAAATTTTCTCGATCATAAGCATGGCCAGCGAATAGGCTTCCTCGCCGGTGGCGCAGGCCGGCACCCAGATGCGGATCGGCTTTCCGGGCGCGCATTTCTTGACCAGTTCGGGGATCACCGTCTTGGCCAAGCAATCGAATGCCTCGCCATCGCGGAAGAACGACGTGACGCTGATCAACAGATCGGCGCACAGTTTTTTGGCCTCGTCCGGTGAATCCTTTAGCAAGGCCAGGTAGTCGATCGAGTTTTCCATGTGCCGCAAGGCCATCCGCCGTTCGATCCGGCGCAGCAACGTGCCCTCTTTGTAGAACTCGAAATTGATGTCGGTGTAGGTTTTCAGAAGGTTGGTGATCTCGGCCAGTGAATCCCGCGCCTTGGTGCCAAGCACATGCGGCTTGTTTCCCTTGGAGATATAGGGATGCGCCACGTAGTCGATGATCGCCGCGGGCATCTTGTCCACGCGCAGGACATGATCGACAGAACCCGATGCAATGGTGCTGCGCGGCATGCCGCCATGGGCCGCTTCCTTGGGGTCCTGCACCAGAACCATGCCGCCGTTTTCCTTGATGCTGCGAATGCCCGCCGTGCCATCGCCGCCGGTTCCCGACAGGATGATCCCGACGGCATTTTGTTTCTGGTCACTGGCCAAAGCGCGAAAGAAATAGTCGATCGGCAGGCGCAGGCCGCGCCGCTGCACGGGGGCCGACAGGTGCAACGCACCGTCCTTGACACCGAGGGAATGATTGGGGGGGATGACGTAAACGTGGTCTGGTTCGATCCTGGACTGGTCGGTGGCAAAGGCGACGGACATCTTGGTGTCCTTGGACAGGATCTCGGCCATCAGGCTTTTGTGGTCGGGATCGGCATGGTGAATCACCACGAAGGCCAGCCCGGTGTTGTCCGGCATCGCCTTGAAGAAATCCGACAGGGCCTGAAGCCCGCCAGCAGATGCCCCAAGCCCGATAACAGGCACTGGCCCCTCGTGCTTCCTGACCGTTCCGCGCGCGTCGGCGGGCCGCTTCTTTCCCGGCGCGGGCTTGGCCTTGTCGGGCGCAGATGGCTTTTTGGGGGCTTGCGCCATCAAGAATGCTCCTTCGGTCGGGGTCGTGCCGTGTAGACCTATTCAATTTGCAGGAATTTGACCAGTATTCGCAAGCAGCAGACCGGTCGCATCGCCATGTCCCGCGCCCAGCTTGGCCTTGGGCCGGACCAGCAATCACACCGCCGCCAAATCCGGCTTGATCTTCGTCAATCCGAATCGCGCCGCCACTGTTACCGTTGCGGCATCTTGGCCCATCCCAACGGTTTGCGCATGTATTCGATCTGGAAAACCACGCTGGACATGATGTTGCGATCCCTGTTTCGACAAGGATCGCTTGCCGTAGCCATGCCCGACGGAACGACGTTCCGGTACGGCGAAGCCAGCGATTCGCCACTGACGGTTCGCCTGCATGACGCGGCGACGGTCCGGCATCTGGTTCTGAACCCCGAACTGGCGCTTGGCGAATCCTACATGAACGGAAACCTGACGATCGAGGGCGACGACCTGCACGGGTTTCTGGCGCTGGTGTCGCGCAACATCGCATGGGCATCGGGCACGCCGGTCTGGTGGCAGGAACCCGTGAACAAGCTGCGCCGCGCCTTGCGCAATCTGCAAAACAACGTCACCCGGCGGGCGCGCAAGAACGTGGCGCATCACTATGACCTGTCGGGGCGGCTGTATGATCTGTTCCTTGACGAGGACCGCCAGTATTCCTGCGCCTATTTCAGAACCGCAGATGCCACGCTGGAACAGGCGCAGGCCGACAAGAAGGCGCATATCGCCCGCAAACTGCGGATCGAACCGGGAATGCAGGTTCTTGATATTGGCTGCGGCTGGGGCGGCATGGCGCTGACCCTTGCGCGCGATTACGGGGCCAGGGTCACGGGCATTACCCTGTCCCGCGAACAGTTCGACCATGCCACGCGGCGCGCACAGCAAGAGGAGCTGTCGGACCGCATCACGTTCAAGCTGTGCGATTACCGCGAAATCGGCGGCCAGTTCGACAGGATCGTGTCGGTCGGTATGTTCGAGCATGTCGGCCTGCGCCACGCCGCCACCTATTTCCGGACAATCCGCGACCGGCTGTCGCCGGATGGGATCGCGCTGGTCCACACGATCGGTCGCACCGCACCCGCAGCGGCGACAAACCCGTGGATCGCCAAGTACATCTTTCCGGGCGGCTATATCCCGACCCTTTCAGAGGCGGCCAACGCCATCGAAAAGGCGCATCTTTGGCCCGCCGACATCGAATGCTGGCGCCTGCATTATGCCTATACGCTGCGCGAATGGTTCAACCGGTTCGAACAGAACATCCCCGAAATCCGCGAGATTTACAACGAGCGGTTCATCAGGATGTGGCGGTTCTATCTTGTGGCGAGCGAACAGACTTTCCGGCATGGCCCGCAGGCGGTGTTGCAGTTCCAACTGTCGCGCAAAGTCGGCGCGGTGCCCATCGTGCGGGACTATCTGTATGGCCCCGACCGGGCCGATCACGCGCACCCGGCCGATGCGCATCCGGGCACGGCGAACAAAAAGTAAGGCACCGGGGCCGCAACCATATCCGGCAGGCTGCCAAGAACAAGGAGAACACCATGAGCGCACAAGGTTTGAAAATCATCGACTCGGCGGTCGTTTCGGCGAACACCTGGATCAACGCCGTCAACGCGCACACCGGCTGGGACAACAAGCAACGCGCCTATCGGCTGTTGCGGCAGGTACTGCACGTGATCCGCGATCACCTGAGCGTGGACGAGGCGGCACAGGTCGGGGCGCAGTTGCCGGTGCTGATCCGTGGTATTTTCTACGAAGGCTGGAATCCGTCCAGGGTGCCGGTGATCGAACGCAGCCTTGACGGGTTTATCGCCAGGGTCCAGCGCGCCTTTGAAACCGATCCCTTGGGCGACGCCCCCGAGGCAATCCAATCCGTGATCGAGGTGATGCAGACCCATATGGAAGGTGGAGAGATGGCGCAGGTGAAACAGACCTTTTCCAAGGAAATCCAGACGCTGTTCTGATCGCCTGCCCTGTTTGCCCGCCCTTCCGGCCCATCCACGCGGCCCCTTTCACCGGGCGCGGGGATGGGCCGTTTCTTCAATCTACAAGCCGACGGGCGGCTTCAGTCCGGCACATGCTTCAACGGTCCAATCGGGCGCACTGTGCTGGCTTGCGGCCCGGTTCCGCTTTCCTCGGTTTCGACGACCAGTTCCACGGCATCGCCTTCGTTCAGGTTCTCGAACACCCCGTCCACGACGCTGTTTTTATGAAAATAGATAAGCCGGTGATCGGTCGCAAGAATCTGGCCGAAGCCCTTAGAGTAACTGATTTCGGCTACTTTGCCTTGCAGCATACCCTCGTGCTGTTTCACGTCCCCGCGTGACTTTTGCTTGTGCGATTCAAGCCGCTTGGCCATGGCGGCAAAAGCATCCCGGATGGCAACGGGAAGATGTTCGTGTTCGGGGGCATCGCCCTTTTGCGGATGCACCGACACATCCGCGCCCGACACCCTGACCACGATCGACACGTCGTAAAGGTTTCCCTTTTGATGCCGGGTATGCGGCGCGCGCACATGGATGCGGCAACTGGTGATCGCGGGGTGGTGCCGTTCAAGCAGGTCAACCTTTTCGCGTATCAGGTTCTCGATCTCGTCAGAGGCTTCAACATTCGCGAAAGAGCATTCCAATGGGATCTGCATGATCAAATTCCTTTATTAATTGCGGTGCCCGTCGGGGTCGCGTTCATCGGATCGTCCTGTAGTTTGCGCGACTTTGCGCGGGCCCGCATTGACCGCAGTTAAACCCGCGCAGGATCCTTTCGAATGCGCCCCCCCCCCACGGCGATCGGCCTGCGACCGCGTTTTTCAAACCCGGCACGGGCGCAAAGCGATGAGTGGGAATCCGCCCACGGGCATGGCAGGCGGGCCGATAAAAGCGCGGAAAAATGCCCCAAGGCCTTGTTTCAAATAGATATCCCCCAAGGCAAGCCCCCGATCGACCACGCGCGCCACCACCGATTTCCGGACTGATTAATATCAAGATACATCCCGCGCCCCGCCGTAACATCTGCCCTTGGGAACAAACCGGAGGATCCCTGCGACATGAGTTCGGTATTGCGACATCTGGATGACCTGAAGGCCGTCACGCCGATATATCCGTCGGCGGGCATCGGCACGATGTCACGCGGGTTACGTGCGTCCCTGTATCAACACGAACGCAGGTTCCAGCGCGACAGCACGCTGAAGATGGAGGGCGACACATCCAACACGGTGTTTTGCCTGTTCGACGGCTGGCTTGCGCTATCGAAATCGCTGGAAAGCGGGCAGACCCAGATCGTCGATTTTCTGCTGCCCGGTGACATCCTCAACCCGACCTCCGCGGCTGGCACCAGTTCGGCCGTCACGATCGAGGCCTACACGAACGGATCGCTCGCCGCCGTTCCCTTTGCCCGCTGGGACAAACTGGTCACGGAATTCCCCGAACTCAACCGCATCATGCGCAATATCGGGGCCGCCCGAAGCGCGCG
Organism: Rhodobacteraceae bacterium UBA3069; assembly: GCA_002366795.1. GTDB lineage: Bacteria > Pseudomonadota > Alphaproteobacteria > Rhodobacterales > Rhodobacteraceae > UBA3069. Next base: position 24,883 of record DFBX01000103.1, read on the forward strand.
GCGTTCGGAACGGATTTTGCGTCTGGGCAAAGGCACCGCCGAAATGCGCGTGGCCTTTGCCCTGATGGAGCTGTGCATCAGGACCGGCGCATTTACCGGCACCCCCGGCACCAAGTTCCAGATACCGCTGACCCAGCAACAACTGGGCGATTACATCGGCTTGTCCTCTGTCCATGTCTGCCGGACCATGCGCCTGATGGTCAAGAACGGCATATTGGAATTGCGCGACCGGATGGACATCACCGTTCAGGATCCCAAGACGCTGGCCAAACTGGCGGGGGTCGATCACGAGAAGCTGAAACGCGAGATTCTTCCCTGCGAGAGCTGGATCGGCCCATAGCCACCTGCCGCGTGGCCTGTCTTGATCATGGTCAAGGCAGCGCTGCGCGAACAGGCTATTTTCAAGGCACGCGCCAACGCGCGCGGGCTGCATTCGGTTATCAAAGTCAGGAGGCGCAATTTGGCACAGTTCGCGGATATCGGGCATATTTCGGCGCTTTCCGGCGGCATTGCCGAAATCCGCTTTGACGGTGCATTGCCTGCAATCGGCACCCGGCTTGTCACCCTGTCCGACCCCGAAATGACGATCGAGGTGTCAAGCCTGCCGTCCAGAGACACCGCCCGCGGGCTGGTGCTGAACCCTGCGCCGGAGCTTTGCACCGGACTGGCGGTCAGCAACACGCGACAGCCGCTGACCGTTCCGGTGGGCGACGCATTGCTTGGCCGGATGCTGAATGTGTTCGGAGAGACGATCGACGGCAAGGCCCCGCTGCCCGACCTGCCCCGCCGGTCCATTCACGGCGTTCCCGTGCCGCTGTCGCAGCGCCGTGTCGAAACCGGGATATTCGAAACCGGCATCAAGGCGATTGACCTGCTGTGCCCGCTGGGGCGCGGCCACAAGGCGGGCCTGTTCGGTGGCGCGGGCGTCGGAAAGACCGTCCTGATCATCGAGATGATCCACAACATGGTGGCCGAATACGAAGGTGTCAGCCTGTTCTGCGGCATCGGGGAACGCTGCCGCGAGGCCGAGGACCTGTATCGCGAAATGGAACGGGCCGATGTGCTGGACCGCGCGATCATGGTTTTCGGCCAGATGAACGAAAGCCCCGGCGTGCGGTTTCGCGTTGGCCATGCGGCCCTGACCATGGCGGAATATTTCCGCGATGACCTGCGGCAGAACGTGCTGGTGCTGATCGACAATATCTTCCGCTTCGTGCAGGCCGGGGCCGAGGTGTCGGGCCTGCTGGGCCGCATTCCCAGCCGCGTCGGCTACCAGCCGACCCTTGGCACCGAACTGGCAGAGCTGGAGGAGAGGATCTGCTCGACCAACCGCGGTTCCATGACCTCGATCCAGGCGGTCTATGTGCCGGCCGACGATTTCACCGATCCGGCGGCGACGCATATCTTTTCGCATCTTTCGGCATCAATCGTGCTGTCGCGCAAGAAGGCGTCAACCGGGCTTTACCCGGCGATCGACCCGTTGAAATCCTATTCCAAGATGCTGTCCCCCGGCACCGTCGGCGACCGCCACTACCGCATCGCATGGCAGGTGCGAAGCACGCTGGCCGAATACGAGGAACTGAAGGACATCATAGCGATGCTGGGGCTGGAGGAGCTTTCCACCGCGGATCGGGCCATTGTCCGGCGCGCCCGCCAATTGGAACGGTTCCTGACCCAGCCGTTCTTTTCCACCGAACCGATGACCGGGAAAACCGGCAGCCGTGTCCCGCTTGAACACACGCTTGGCGGCTGCGAGCGCATTCTGGCAGATGCCTTTGCCGACCGACCTGAAAGCGACTTTTACATGATCGGCTCTATCGACGAATTGCCGGCCAGCAGCAATCAGGGTGGCTGAACCGATGCGGATTAAGATCATAACCCCCGCAGAGATAAAGGTAGACGCGCCCGCCCGCTGGGTGCGGGCCGATGCGCCCGACGGTTCTTTCGCGCTGCTGCCCCGGCATATCGATTTTGTCACCCGGCTGGTGCCCGGGCTGATCACCTTTGAACGCACGGATGGCGCGATCCGCTATGCTGGATCAGGGGCCGCCACGCTGGTCAAACGCGGCCCCGATGTCATGATCTCGGCGCATGATGTCGTGCTGGGCGACACCCCGGACGAGGTTCAACAGCAACTGGCACGCGCCTTGCGGACAATAGACGAGATCGAACGGCAGGAGCGCGCGCTTCTGGCCCGGCTGGAGGCGGACATGATCCGACGGTTCCAGGACCTGGAAAGGCAAACGGGATGAGCGCAGAAGACAAAAACCCGCCGCCCCGCGAAGACGAGGCCGCGCAGATCATGCGCAAGGTAGAACGTGCGAAAAGGATGCTTGGCCGGCCAAAGCGCAGCGCGCTTTACGGGCTGGGCATGTTCGGGCTGGTGGGCTGGGCCATCGCGATCCCGACGGTTCTGGGTGCCCTTCTGGGGATTTGGATGGACACGCGCATCGCATCCGAACTGTCATGGACGCTGGCGCTGCTGCTGGCCGGGGCCGCGCTTGGCTGTGTCAACGCCTGGTATTGGGTCCAGCGCGAGGGAAGCGATGACTAGACCGACCCGCCACAAGACGCCAGTTCGCCGGGCCCGCATTTTCGGGGGGCCGTCATGACGCATGCCATGGTGCTTGTCGCCGCGTTTCTGGCCGGTGCGCTTGTTGGCGGGCTTTATTGCCTGTTGCTGTGGCGCTCTGTCCGGCACCTTCTGGGCGGTGGCCGCATCGTTGCCTTTGCGCTGATGGCGCTGTCGCGCGTGTCGCTGGTCATGGCCCTTGTCTGGCTGGCCCTGCAACGCGGCGCCCCCGCGTCATCCATTGTCGCCGCTGCCGCCGGTTTCGCGCTGGTGCGCCTTGCCGCGACGCGCAGACCGACAGGGGAGGGTTGACCCATGGACATCAACCCCGACACATGGATTTTGCTTGACTGGAACGGCTGGCACATCAACGCCACGATCGCCTTCACATGGGGGGTGATGGCGGTGCTGGTCGTGGCCTCTTGGCTGATCACGGCACGGCTGTCGGATGGCGAGAACGTATCGCGCTGGCAGGTCATGCTGGAGGTGATCGTCACCGGCATCCGCGACCAGATCGCGGAAGTCGGCACCGAAACGCCCGGTCGTTACCTGCCCTTCATCGGCACGCTGTTCCTGTTCATCGCGACCGCGAACATCCTGACGATCATCCCCGGATACCGGCCCCCGACCGGGTCGCTGTCCACCACGTCGGCCCTTGCCATCTGCGTGTTGATCGCGGTGCCGCTTTTCTCGATCACGCAGCAGGGGCTGGGCAGTTACTTGCGGGGCTATCTGCGCCCCAGTCCGTTCATGCTGCCGTTCAACATCTTGGCAGAAGCGACGCGCACGATCGCACTGGCCGTCAGGCTTTACGGGAACGTCATGAGCGGCACGGTCATCGCCGGTATCCTGCTCAGCATCGCGCCGTTTTTCTTTCCGGTGCTGATGCAACTTCTGGGCCTGCTGACGGGCCTGATACAGGCCTACATCTTCGCGGTTCTGGCGATGGTTTACATCGCCTCGGCCTCGCGCGCGGGGCCGCATCACACGCACGATCCCGCCCCCGAACCCTCACGCAACGAAGGAGAATGAACATGGACGCCGCCACATGGATCGCCGTCGTGTCGATCATCACAGCCGGGTTGACCATCTCGATCGGGTCAATCGGGCCAGCCTTTGCCGAAGGGCGCGCCGCCTCGCAGGCACTGGTGGCGCTGGCGCAGCAGCCCGATGCGTCGAACACGATCACGCGAACGCTGTTCGTCAGCCTGGCGATGATCGAATCCACCGCCATCTATTGCTTTGTGATCGCCATGATCCTGATCTTTGCCAACCCGTTCGTCGAATATGCGGCCGCGGCGGCGGGGGGCTGATACCGTGCAGTTCGACTGGATCACCATAACGGCCCAGATCGCCAATTTCCTGGTCCTTATCTGGCTTTTGAAGCGGTTTCTGTACGCGCCGATCACCGATGCCATGGCCCGCCGCGAAGAACGGATCGCAACGCGGCTGTCGCAGGCCCGGCTGGCCCGCGCCGAGGCCGAGCACGAGGCACAGGTTCTGTCCGACAGCCGCAAGGCATTGAAGGAAGCCTGGGAGGAAGAGCTGCGCAAGGCCCGCCAGGACGCGGCGGCCCTGCGCAAGCAGTTGCAGGACGAGGCCCGCAACGAGATCAGCCAGCAACGCGAGGGATGGCTGGCGCAGGCCGAAACCGAACGCGCCGACACGCTGCACGATATCCGGCTGCGCCTGAACAAGCAGGTGTTTACCGTCGTGCGCCGCGTCCTGTCCGACCTTGCCGATACCAAATTGACCAGCCAGGTCGCCAATGCGTTCACCCGGCAGCTTGAAACCCTGGCCCCCGAACAGCGCGAGAAGCTGGCGGATACGATCCGAAAGGATGACAGGGCGGTGGTGGAATCCGGTCTGGACCTTCCGTCCGCGACGCGCTCGCATATCACCCGCGCCATTCACCAAAACCTCGCTGATGGGGCCGAAGTGACCTATCGCCTTGACCGCTCCTTGTTGTTGGGGATTCGGCTGACCATCGGGCAGATGACGATCGAATGGTCCGCGGGCCGCCACCTTGAAAAGCTGGAAAAGGCGGCAAGCGAAGCCATCGAAGCGGAATTCGCCGAGGCGCGGCGATGAAAACCGTCGAGGATCTTTTGCGGCAAGAGTATTTCGAGCAGTTCGAGCAGCTTGTCGCGGACACCAGACCGACGCTGGATATTGCCAACCTTGCGCGGGTTCTGGACGTGACCAACGGCGTCGCGCAGATCACCGGGTTCAGCAGCCTTGGCGCGGACGAATTGGTGACATTCGCGGATGGCACGCTGGGCATGGCCTCCAATATCGGGGCGCAGCGCACCGGGGTGATCGTGTTGGGCGCAACAGACCGGATTTTCCCAGGCGACCGGGTGACACGCACCGGCCGCGTGGCTGAAACACCCGTGGGCAAGGCCCTGCTGGGCCGCGTGGTCGATCCCTTGGGCAGGCCGCTGGACCGCGGGATGCCGCCCCGTACCGACGAACACCTGCCGGTGGAACGCCCTGCCCCGCCGATCATTCACCGCGCCCCCGTCACGACCCCGCTGCAAACCGGGATCAAGGCGATCGATGCGGCCATCCCGATTGGCCGTGGCCAGCGCGAGCTGATCCTTGGGGACCGCCAGACCGGCAAGACCTCTATCGCGCTTGGCGCGATCCTCAACCAGCGCGACACCGGCGTGATCTCGATTTACTGCGCCATCGGGCAACGCGCCTCTGGCGTGGCGCGGGTGATACAGGAATTGCGCGCGCATGGCGCGCTGGAGCGCACGATCGTCGTGGTCGCGGGCGGGCAAGAGGCGCCGGGCCTGCAATTCATCGCGCCTTACGCAGCCACCTCGATGGCCGAATATTTCATGCAGCAAGGTCGCGACACGCTGATCGTCTATGACGACCTGACCCGCCATGCCCGCGCTTACCGCGAACTGTCGCTGCTGCTGCGCCGCCCGCCGGGCCGCGAGGCATATCCCGGTGATATTTTCCATATCCATGCCCGCCTTCTGGAACGCGCGACCCAATTGCGCAGCGATCTGGGCGGCGGGTCCCTGACCGCGCTTCCGATCATCGAAACGCAGGCGCGCAATATCTCGGACTATATCCCGACCAACCTGATTTCGATCACCGACGGGCAGATCTATGTCTCGTCCCGGCTGTTCGACAAAGGGCAGCTGCCGGCCGTCGATATCGGGGCTTCTGTCTCGCGCGTGGGCGGGCGGACGCAGCTGCCCGCCTATCGCACGGTCGCTGGCGATCTGCGGCTATTCTATGCCCAGTACGAGGAGCTGGAAACCTTTGCCCGCTTCGGCACCCAGACCGACACGGCGACCCAAACGACGCTGACCCGTGGCCGCCGCGTGCGCGCGGCGCTGCGGCAAAACGAGTTCGACCTGCTGGACGTGCCAAGCCAGATCGCCATTCTGCTGGCCGCGACGACGGGCGTGCTGGATCATATCCCGGTTGACCAGGTCGCAGATGCCGTAAGGCGCGCCGCCGATGCGGCCCGGACTGCCTGCGCGCCCATCCTGCAAAGCATTCTGGACGGCGACCCGTTAAAACCGCTGGAACGTGACCGGCTGGTTCAGGCCATGACCGAGGCGTTGCAAACCCCGCCGCACGGCAAGGACGCGGGCTAGCGCGATGGATACCCTTGAAGCGATTTCCGCCAGCATCGAAACCACCGAGGAGGTCCGCTCGATCGTGAGCACGATGAAATCGCTCGCGGCGGCCAGCATCCAGGGATACGAGCGCGTGCATCGCGCCGTGGGCGATTATGAAAAGACCGTCGCGCTTGGCCTGCAGATCCTGCTGCGGGACCGCCCCGCCCCTGCCCCCGCGGCGTTGCCGGGCAACCCCGTTGTGATCGTGATCGGTTCGGACCACGGGCTGTGCGGGCGGTTCAATGACCATATCGGCACCTTCGCCACGGCGCGGCTGCACAAGATGACGACACCGGACCGCAGGCCGTTCCTGGCGGTTGCAGGTTCCCGCGTCGCCGCGCAACTTGCCGCGGACGGCCATCCGCCCGATCATGTCTTTGCGTTGCCCCACTCGACCGCCGGGCTGACGGGCACGGTGCGCGACATGACATTCCGGATCAATCGCTGGATCCAGACAGGGGCCGCCTGCTCTGTCTCGGTCGCCTTCAACCAACGGGGCAGCCATGGCGGCACCGCGCCCCGGTTTCAGCAGGTCTTGCCTGTCTCGCAAATTTATCTGGACGAGCTTGCCAACCGGCCCTGGGTGTCGCGCAGTCTGCCGACCTATCGGATGCCACGCGACGAACTGCTGTTGTGGCTGACCGGCGAGCATCTGTTCGCGCGCCTCTACCGCGCCCTTGCCGCGTCGCTGGCAAGCGAGAACGCCGCGCGCCTGATCGCCATGCAAAGCGCAGAGCGCAATATCGATGACCGGCACGATGCGCTGCGCGCCGCGTATCGCCACAAACGCCAGCAAACGATCACCAATGAATTGCTGGACATCATCGCCGGATACGAAATGTCCGGCCAGCCGCCCCGCGACACCGAAGATTAACCGAAGTTAAGGCACGCGGCGCGGATCGCCGGAATAGTCTGTAACCAAAGGCCGCCGCGCGGCTTGTCCATTGCCACGGAAAAACCGATGCCCCAAAGCCTTATGAAATTGCAGGATGTATCCGTCGGCGCGCAGGCGCTTCAGGGGTTCTTGCGCCTGCCCGCCGATCCCTCGGGGTTGGTCATCTTTGCCCATGGCGCGGGCAGCAGCCACCTGAGCGTGCGCAACAATTACGTGGCCGAGGAACTGGGCAAACGCGGCTTGGCGACGCTGCTGTTCGATCTGCTGACCGAGCAAGAAGCGCGGGACAGGGCCAATGTCTTTGACATCCCGCTGCTCAGCACCCGGATGATCGAAGCCATCGACTGGGTCTGTGAAAACCCGGATATTCCGCCGCTGCCAATCGGGCTTTTCGGGTCCAGCACCGGGGCGGCCGCCGCGATGGTCGCGGCCGCACATGCGCCCGAAAAGGTGCAGGCCGTCGTCTCGCGCGGGGGGCGGGCCGACATGGCCGCGCAGGCGTTGCCCAAGGTCGCGGCACCCGTGCTGCTGATCGTCGGCGGGCATGACCAACAGGTGCTGGAACTGAACCGCGATGCCGCCAGCCGCCTGACTTGCCCCATGCAGTTGAAAATCATTCCTGGCGCGACGCATCTTTTCGAAGAGCCCGGCGCGCTGGAGCAGGTGGTCGAACTGGCCGGCGCATGGTTCGAAACCCATCTGGCCAGCGAAGGAACAGCCCCATGAACAGATTTCTCAATCGGACCGAAGCGGGCAAGGTGCTGGCCACGGAACTGGTCGCCAAGGGCTATGACGATCCCGTCATTCTGGCGTTGCCGCGCGGCGGCGTTCCTGTGGGGATTGAGGTCGCGCGCGCCCTAGGTGCCCCGATGGACCTTGTGATGGTGCGCAAGATCGGCGTGCCGTGGCAGCCGGAACTGGCCGCTGCCGCCGTGGTGAACGGGGATGACCCCAAGATCGTCATAAACGAGGAAATCGCGGCCCATGCCGGCCTGTCGCACGAAGAAATCGAACGTCTGGCACAGATCCAGTTGAAGGAAATACAGCGTCGGCGTGAGGTGTACCTGAAAGACCGCGCCGCGGTGCCCGTCGAAGGGCGGACCGTGATCGTCGTCGATGACGGGATCGCGACGGGGGCGACGATGCGTGCCTCTCTCAAGGCCGTGCGGCAGCAGCGGCCGGGGAAACTGGTTCTGGCGGTGCCGGTGGCGGCGCCCGACACGCTTGCATCCATGCGCGCGGAGGTGGACGAGGTGATTTGCCTGATGCAGCCCGAACCGCTGTTCGGCATCGGGGCGCATTATGCCGATTTCGGCCAGACCACGGATGACGAGGTTATAAGGCTGATGGACGAAGCCAGCCACCTGGCACAGCTTGCCGCGGACAAGCCGGATTGACGCCCGCCACCTAAAGCCGGCGCGATCAATACGCATTCACGACAGAATGCCGACTCACTCCTAACCTGCCAGAGGTTGACAAGGCGGAACCCGCCACAACGGCAAGTTCCGCCAGGCTACGCTTGGGAGGAGACAATCATGACACATGACCTAGAATCGTCACGGCGCGCCCGTGATGCCGATGCGCCCAGTTCTGAATCGCGGCGCGGTTTTCTGAAACTTGCGGCGCTGACCGGTGCCATGGTGTCCACAACCGGGACACGCGCCTTGGCCGACGGCGACATAGGGTTTTTCGCCAAGGATCTTTCAGACGAGAAACTGACCGGCATGTATCGCACGATCCTGCGGATCCGCTGGCACGAGCGGACCCAGGCGGACGAGATGCTGACCAACCCCGACTACCGTGGTTACAACCACTTTTACGCGGGGCAGGAAGCGGTGGCGACAGGCGTCTGCGCCGCGCTGCGCAATGGTGGGCCGTTCGACCAGATCGACATGGTCTATTCCTCGCACCGCCCGTCAGGCCATGCCATCGCCAAGGGGGTCGATATCCCGAAAATGGTGGCGGAGATGGATTTCCGCTCTACAGGGATGAACGGCGGTTACGGGGCCGGAATGCATATCTCCGACCCGACGGTGGGATTCATCGGCGCGGACGGCATGATCGGCCCGGCGCCGGTGATCGCGTCGGGGTCGGCCTTTTCCTTTCGCGCGCGCGGATCGGATCAGGTGGCGGTGGTTTTCGCCGGGGATGGCAACTATGCCGCGCCGCATTTCCATTCCACGCTGAACAACTCGAAACTGCTGGATCTGCCGCTGATCTATGTGTGCGAGAACAATCTGTACCACCAGTACGCGCATTACAGCTATTCCTGCCCGCACAAGGACATCGCCGAAGCGGCCGCCGCCTATGGCATCCCGACCGAGATCGTTGACGGCCAGGATGTCGTGCAGGTCTATAACGCCGCAAAAGAGGCCGTCGACCGTGCCCGCGCGGGCGGCGGCCCGACCTTCATCGAGGCCAAGACCTATCGCGATTACAACCACTGGGGCGCACCGGGCGCCAAGGCCGGTGAACTGGGCGCATTCGGATACGACCCGCTGGCGATCACGTCGTTCCGGCCCGAACGCGAGGTCCGCGCATGGATGCAGCGTGACCCGGTCGATATCGCCCGCAAGATCCTGATTGACTGGGGTGTGCTGGACGATGCCGGTGCCACCACGATCGAGGAAGAAGTCAAAGCCGAAATTGCGGCGGCCTTTGAATGGGGGCTGTCGCAACCGCTTTGCACCCCCGAGGACGGCCTGAAACATGTTTTCGCGACCGGCACCGTGCCCGCCCGCCAATTCGGCTGAGGCGCCGGAATCGCTGCCGAACAGGCGACAATCTGAAAGGATAATACAATGACACAGAAAAGCTGGATGTATTCGGTCTTTGAGGCCGTGCAATACGAAATGCAGCAGGATCCGGCGATGACTTGGATATTCGAACTGACCCCGCCGGTCGCTTCGAACCCGGGACTGCCGGTCATCAACCTGGAAACCGAATTCGGGCGCAAGCGCGTGGTCAATACCGGCATCGACGAAAACTGGATGGTTTCGGCCGTGCTGGGCGCGGGTCTGGCCGGGTCGAAAGCGGCGACCTACATTCCCTACCAAGGCGCGTTGATGCCGTTTCAGGTGATCCAGAACGTGGCTGGCAAGCTGCGCCACAAGACCGGCGGCATAGCCGAGTTGCCGGTGGTATGGGTCATCGAGATGACCGGCCAGACACCGGGTTTCGGGCAGCAGCATTCCTGCTACGAAGAGGACAGCTATTACATGCATATCCCCGGCGTGCGCACGGTGATCCCGTCCACGCCCTATGACGCCAAGGGCCTGATGCATGCGGCGCTGCGTTCGTCCGATCCGGTGGTCTACCTGTATCCCGCCGGTCTGCGCACCCTGACCGAGGAAGTCCCGGACGAGCCATACGAGGTGCCGCTGGACAAGGCCGCGATCCGGCAGGAAGGCAGCGACCTGACCATCGTCAGTTCGGGGGCCGGTATGCCCGGCGTTCTGGATGCCGTCGAAACGCTGACCGGCGAAGGCATGAGCGTCGAGGTGATCGACCTGCGCATCCTCAAGGAAATGGACACCGAAACCATCGTCAATTCGGTCGCCAAGACCAAGCGCCTGCTGACGGTGGACCAGTCCTATTACACGCTGGCACCGGGTGCCGAGGTGGTCGCGCGCGCCGCCGAGAATGTCGAGGGCGCGCGGTTCAAGCGGGTCGCCTTTCCCGATGCGCCGCCCCCCGCCTCGCCCGAGATGTTCACATGGATGCGGCTAAGCGCCGAAGGCATCGCCGGAGCAGCCCGTGACCTTGTCTGACGCAATGACCGAAGGGGAGCCGGCGCAGGTTGCAGAATGTATCAGCTGCGCCGGCGGCACGCTGGAACGCGACAGGATCAGCACCGCGCTTTGGCGCGGGGCCGATCTGGTCGTGATCGAGGGCATCCCGGCGCTGGTCTGCCAAAGCTGCGGCGAGCGCTATTTCGAGGACGAGGTTGCCATGGCGCTTGACATGATGCGGGACGGAAGCGGCGCCAAGGAGCCACCCGCGCGCATCATGTCGGTGCCGGTTTTCGAATTCGCACCGCCGGGCAGCCCCCAAACGGGAAAGGGCCCGTCATGACCCGGCCTGGCATCCTTGCGCTGGCATCGGTGGCGGCGGCGGCGGCTTGGTCCGCCGACGACCAATACGGGTTCATGCCGGACGGCGGGCGCAGCCTGCTGTCCAGCCTTGTCGCGGGGCTTGATGGCGACGCGCTGCGCAGCGTCCTGTCCCGCGATTCCACGGTCGCCGACTGGGCCGAATGGGCACGAATCCAAAACCCGGACCAAGACGAGGTATCGACCCTGACGCTGGCGGAATATGCTGCGCAGAACCTGCCGCTGGACGCCGCGTCGCTTGCCGGTTTGCCGCCACAGGAAATGGCCGCGGCCCTGCCGAAGGACGGCAAGGACCTGGCCGTTGCACAGGGCCAGTTCTGCCACTCGCTTTTTTCCGGCTACCTGATGCACGACCGCGACCGGACCGGTTGGAAAAGCACCTTCAAATCACCGTTCCACAAGGAAATCCCCATGAGCGAGGTCGAGCGCGACACTTTCGCCAGCTACTCGGCCCTCAATATGCCGCTGAAGTTCGAGGATGTCCCCCCCGAGCTGCGGTTCTGACAACCGCCACCCATGAAAGGAGGCCGGCCATGATCAAATACGTGTTTCGCAGCCTTGTCATACTGATCGCGATCACCTTGGGCGCCATGAGCCTTGCAAAAGAAGATGACGTGTTCGGCTTTATCCCCGATGGCGGGCGCACATTGCTGGAAAACCTGCGTAAGGCGGGGCTGCCCGCCGATCTTGAAACCGCGGTCACCTCCACAAGTGGGGATACCGCGCACTGGCGGGCCAAGCTGGACGCGGCCGCGCCGGATGCCCCCGCGATCAAGGCGCTTGAAGGTTGGCAAAGGGATACGCTGGCGCAATATCTTGCAGCCCGCGCCCCGCTTCCCGGCCAGGGGGATCTTCCGCGCGACGGGCGCGACATGGCGCTGGCGCTGTGCCAGTCCTGCCATATCATCACGGTGGTCGTGACGCAGGACCGCACGCGCGAGGCATGGCTTGGCACGATGAATTCCCCCAGCCATATCGAGATCGAGACAACTCCCGAGGAACGCCGCCTGATGGCCGATTACCTGGTGATCAATGCGGGCATTCCCATCGACCAGATCCCGCCAGCCCTACGCGCGGGCGGCGCGTCTTACTAGCGGGCTGCGCGCGGCACAAAGGGGGAAAGCATGCTGTTCACATCGCTTGAATTCCTGCTGTTCCTGCCTGTCGCTGTCCTGCTGTTCTGGTGGCTGCCCGCACGGTTGCGCCTGCCGTGGCTGTTGCTGGCCAGTCTGGGATTCTACGCCAGTTTCGCCATCGAGAACCTTGCCTATCTGGCTGCGGTCGCGGTCATCGCGCTGACTGCGGGGCGATACTTGGCAAAGCCCGACGCCGCCCGGCGGCGGCTGGCGCTTTGGGCTGGGGTCTTGGCGGTTCTGGGGCTGATGGGCGCGCTGAAATATTACGCGCCGCTTGCCGAAAGCGTGGCTTGGCTGCCGCAAACCGGACTGCGCGCCCCTGCCGGGTTTTCGTTTTATGCCTTCACGGCCATCGCCCTGCTGATCGACCGCTACCGGACACCGGCCGAGGTGTCTGCCAGCATTCGTCAGGACATGCTTTACCTCGCATGGTTCCCCAAGCTGCTGGCCGGCCCCATCGAACGCATTGCCCCCTTCACCGCTGAACTGGCCCGCCGCGCCCCGATGAAACCTGTCCATTTTGCCATGGGGGGCCAACTGTTCCTGTGGGGACTGGTGAAAAAGGTCGTGGTGGCCGACAACCTCGCGCCCTTCGTCGACCGGGTCTATGCGATCCCGGAATATGCGGTTCCCTTGGAGCTGATCATCGCCACCTACTTTTTCGCCTTCCAGATCTATTGCGACTTCTCGGGCTACACCGACATGGCGCGCGGTGCCTCGCAGCTGTTCGGTATCCGCCTTTCGGAAAACTTCCGACGGTCGTATTTCGCCCATTCGATCAGTGAATTCTGGTCGCGGCGCTGGCATATATCGCTGGCCGGGTGGTTCCGCGACTACCTGTATTACCCGTTCATCAGCGACTCGCGCACGGCTGTCCGCATGTATCTGGGCCTGATGATCGTGTTCTTGGTCAGCGGCATCTGGCATGCCGGCCTAGGCTACGGCATCGGCTGGGCGGTTTCTGGCATGGGGGGCGCTGAACGGGATCTACCTGTGTATAGAACGCACGCTGAACCCGGCCCGCCGCGCCTTGCGCGCACGGCTGCGCGGGCCGGTCGTAAAAGCCGCCTATCGCGTTTTCGCGACGCTGCTGGTGTTTCATCTGGTGCTGGTCAGCTGGATCTTCTTCCGCGCGGCCGATCTGGGCGATGGCATCGCCGTCATCACCCGCATCTGGGCTGCCCTGCCCGACCTTCCCGCGCTGGTCACCCGTTACCCGTTCACCGCCGAGCAAGGTTTTCTGGCCGCGCTCATCACGGGCTTGCTGGCGATCGAGTTCGTGATGGAGCAGAAGCGGCTGAAAAAGCGGCTGTCCCGCGCCCCGCGCCTGCTGCGCTGGATCGCCATCTACGCCGGGCTTTTCGCCCTGCTCCTGCTGGGTCGCTGGCAAAGCGAAACCTTCGTTTACATGCAGTTTTGAAGGGCCGAACAATGGATATCGCCGACCGCCCGGTTCACCCCTTTCCCAAGCGCCCGATCGCGGCCTTCGCGGCGCTTTTCATCGCGCTTTACGCAGTGGCCGTAGGCATCGCCGAAGCGACACTGGATCGGGCAGCGCCGCAAAGCGCGTTCCAGAAACTTTTGACGATGCGGGGAAAGCAGGTCGATTGGGCCGTGCTGGGCGCGTCGCACGCGCTACCGCTCGTCTACGGTGATGTGTCGGCCCGATTGCAACGGGACGCTGTGACGACCATAGAATTCCCCGGCCATGTGCAAACTGACCGCGAGCAAAATCCATCAAGCGCGGCATACGCTCAGGATTTAGCTCGCCAAGAGAGCGAACCGAATTGTAAATGCTTGCTGCCGAGTAGCGTTTTCCAACTTGACTAAACAAACTGATTAGGATGGACACATCATCGCTGAACGTGCGCGCGGCCATCATGTCGAGCGCCTCAAGCTTTGCTGTTGCTCTCTCGAGTCTTGAATTATCTCCCCGACGAATGGAATCCGCAAAAAGCCCCAATGCCCGGACCAGTTCGACCGTGAAATACCACGCCAGCCTGTCATCCCGGTCGTCTTCAAGGATTTGACGTTCAGCTCCAGCTGTTGTGAGCTCAGGGTGGTTTTCCCAAAAGACCATCGCCAGCTTCAGAACTTCGTCGAAATCGGCTCGCAAAAATGACGAGAATAGTTCCGGACCATCCTCTTCAAAGCTCAGCTGTGCGAGCAGTCCTGAGCTACTCCCCATTTGTTG
>DFBX01000084.1 GCA_002366795.1 Rhodobacteraceae bacterium UBA3069
CACAAAATTCAGGATAGTCCCGGATATTCGTGCAGGGCGCTATGATACGCATCTCAACTATTTGTGGCCCGATTGGATAAGGGCAAATGAACTGGAGCAGACGCCCTTTTCGATTTAGGAAAGCCAATTCTAAAGATTTGGCAGCGCCCGAACCGCCCCCGTCGTGCTGAAAGCACGCCTCTGGCGTGATGCGGGCGCTTCTCGCCCACCCCTCGGTTCGGGCGCTGGTCTGTCGAATATAGGTTAGTCCAAAATCCCTCGCCTCCTGCGCCACCCCTCGCTGCGGCCCGAAACTGTCCACCGGACAGTTTCCAAGACGGCCTTTGCCCCCTCGGCTCAAACGCTGCTCTGCAAATCAAAGGGCGGCCCTATTCATCCCATTCCCCCATCCGCGCCTTCACGCGCTTCCACCGTACAAGGTCCGCCATCTGGCGGCGTTTGACCTCTTCCAGACTGCGCATTTCGAACTCCTCGATCAGCTCGGCCTGACGCACTGACACCACGGCGCACAGCATCCGGCCGTTGCGTGTGACCCACAGCCGTTCGCCGTTGTGGCTGACGCGGCCCAGCATGTTGTCCTTGTTCAGGCGCAGGTCGGTGAGGGATACAAATCGGTTTTTCATCGGCATGTCCCGATTATGAGCGGGGAGCCTTACCCTGCGGCAAAATCCTTAACGCGCCCCGCCCCCACCGTGCGGCGCGGGGTGCGTTTTCATGGATCAGACCCCTTGAGACATACGATTTCGACGATTCGGATGCCGGATGATACAGATCAAGGCAGAAAGTATTCCGATTCTGTAATATATCTTTTGACGGGGACGCGCCCGTGCTGAAAGATATGAGGCTCACCATGATGCGGCTTGCACAAATTCTGTATTCACTGATCAGCACCACGCTGGCTGGATCGTTCATTATTGTAGCGTTGGTAACGGGTTACACGACGATGCAGCCCATCATCATCTCCGCTGCGGCCGGTTTCGTGGTGGCCTTGCCGGTCGCTTGGTATGTGGCCAAGGCGATCATGGTGAACGAATAGAATCCCGCGGCCCTCCGGGCCAAGGGTAGGACGGTGGCGGTACGAGGGAGGGGTCCCCGTTGGGGCCGCCGCCGTCCAATTATTTATTTGGTATCAGTCGGTTAGGTCAAGGTATCCGCGCGTAGCGGCCTCGAACTCGCGCGGCTTTTCCGCATGCAGCCAATGCCCCGTTCCTGGGATTGATGCGAACCGTGCATTCGGGAAAAGCCTTTTGATTTCAATGCGGTGGCTGCGGTCCACATAGGTGGAATCGCCCCCCGACAGGAACAGCGTGTCTCCTTGGAACTGCCCCTGCATATCGGGAAAGCCGACGATTTTCGGCATTTCCCGTTCCAGAACGTCAAGGTTTAGAACCCATTTTTTCTGTTTTACATCAAGGGATTGCGTGAAGAAAGAGATCAGGGTTTTCTCGTCTATGACGCGGGCCAACTGCTCTTCCGCATCCGACCGCCGCTCGACCTTGTTCAGGTCCACCGACCGCATCGCCGCGATGTTGCCCAGCTGTCCTTCGCCATGCCCATAATCGACAGGTGAAATATCCACGATTATCAATCGGTTGACCAGTTCGGGGCGGGTCAGCGCCAGCACCATCGCGGCCTTGCCGCCCATGGAGTGGCCCATGACATCCATCGGCTTGCCATGCGCCTGGATCACCTCGGCGAGATCGGCGGCCATGTCGTGGTAAGAATGCGTGTCAAACCAAGGGCTTGCGCCATGGTTGCGCATGTCTACGGCAATCACCTGCCGTTCGTCAGACAAACGTTTCGCGATCACGCCCCAGTTCCGGGCCGATCCATAAAGCCCGTGAACGATCAAAAGGGCAGGTTTATCAGTGGCTTGGCCATGTTCGATCTGTGTCAGCATAGGCTATTGCTAGCCCGCTTTACCGGTCTTGACCAGAGCCATTGAACCCCGTGATGTCCGCCGCTAGGCTGTGGGTGGAGGCGCAACGCTTTGATCAACCACGCAGAAATCGATACCATGGCCGCGTCGCTGTCCCAGGCCTTGGACGAGAAACTGGGACTGCGGCACGGCACCTTGGCGCGGCGCGCTCAAAAGGCCGGAAGGCGCTTGCCCAAGCGGGTGCGCAGGCAGATCCTCGACATTGCAGAGGCGCAAAAGATCGCGGGAAACCAACATCTTGCGCGACAGCTGGATGGGGATGCCCTGCGTACATCCCATACCAAGGCAATGGCCCATCTGAAGAGCATCGACCCGCGTGACCGGCGCATCGGTGCGATCCTTGGAAGCGCTGGCGGGCTGGTATTCAACCTGATCCTTCTGGTACTGGCTTTGGCCGTGATATGGGCCGTGGCGCAAAGGTAAGGCGGATCGGACATGGCGGCCGCGCGGGCTGGGGTGGGGGCTTCGGTTCCTCGTTTCTGAAGAGCAGCGCGCGACCTCGGTCCATGTCCGAACCGTAAAGCAAAGATGAACGCCAAACCTTACCCCTGACTTGAGCCGCCAAAGAAAAACGCCGCCGCGAATAAATCGCAGCGGCGTCAAATGTTTGGATGTCCCGAATTACAGGTTCGGATACATTGGGAAGCGTTTGCACAGCGCCTCGACCTCGGCTTTCACGCGGGCCTCGACATCACTGTTGCCGTCTTCGCCATTGGCGGCAAGCCCGTCCACGACCTCGACAATCCAGTCCGCGATCTGGCGGAACTCTGCCTCGCCGAACCCGCGGGTGGTGCCGGCGGGGGTGCCAAGACGCACGCCCGAGGTGACCATCGGTTTTTCCGGGTCAAACGGGATGCCGTTCTTGTTACAGGTGATATGCGCGCGGCCCAGTGCCTTTTCGGTGGCATTGCCTTTGACGCCCTTGGGGCGCAGGTCGACCAGCATCACATGAGTGTCGGTGCCGCCGGTTACCATGTCCAGACCGCCCTTCATCAGCTGGTCGGCCAGGGCCACGGCATTGGCGCGCACCTGCTTTTGGTAGTCCTTGAACTCGGGGCGCAGTGCCTCGCCAAATGCCACGGCCTTGGCTGCGATGACATGCATCAACGGGCCACCCTGAATGCCGGGGAAGATCGCGGAATTGACCTTTTTTGCGATTTCTTCGTTGTTGGTTAGGATCATGCCGCCGCGCGGGCCGCGCAGGGTCTTGTGCGTGGTCGTGGTGGCCACATCGGCATAGGGGAAGGGCGAGGGATGCTCGCCCGCGGCGACCAGACCTGCAAAGTGCGCCATGTCCACCATCAGGTAAGCGCCCACGCTATCGGCAATCTCGCGGAACTTGGCAAAGTCGATCTGGCGCGGGATGGCCGAACCGCCCGCGATGATCAGCTTGGGCTGGTGTTCTTGCGCAAGGGCCGCGACCTGATCGTAATCCAGCAGGCTGTCCTGTTGGCGCACGCCATATTGCACGGCGTTGAACCACTTGCCCGACTGGTTCGGCTTGGCGCCGTGGGTCAGGTGGCCGCCCGCATCCAGCGACATGCCCAGAATGGTGTCGCCGGGTTTGATCAGCGCGGTAAACACACCTTGGTTTGCCTGAGAGCCGGAGTTGGGCTGCACGTTGGCGAACTCACAGCCGAATAGCTGCTTGGCGCGGTCGATGGCCAGGTTCTCGGCCACGTCGACATATTGGCACCCGCCGTAATAGCGGCGTCCGGGGTAGCCCTCGGCGTATTTGTTGGTCATGATGGAGCCTTGCGCCTCCATCACTGCGGCCGAGACGATGTTCTCGGACGCGATCAATTCGATCTCGTGACGCTGGCGGCCAAGCTCGTCGGTGATCGACTTGAACAGCTCGGGGTCGCGGGAGGAGAGGGATTCGGTAAAGAAACCTGTGTCGGCCATTTGGTCCTCGTCAGTCAGGATTGCGTTGCCGCTGATCTAAGGGAAAACCGCCCTAGGGGAAAGGGTCGAAAGCGCCACATCCGGCCCCCGTTGCGTCATGTGGTGCGGCGGGGGTGGCCTAAGGGGGCAAGTTGTGCTTCCATCCGCGACGCGCGGGGCCTATCGGAAACCCACGTAGATTATCGGAGCCCGCCGTCCCATGAGCCGGAAATGACTATGAAAATTGCCTTTACCGCCAGCAATGCCGCCGTCGCGCAGACAGCGCGCGCCGTTCTGGTGGGCCGATACGGTGACGCGCCTGAGGATAAGGCACACGTGATCGTGGCGCTTGGCGGTGACGGATTCATGCTGCAAACCATGCACCGCACCCAGCATCTGGATATTCCCACCTACGGGATGAACCGCGGCACGGTGGGTTTCCTGATGAACGCATATTCGGAAAGCGGACTGATCAAGCGGCTTGAGGCCGCCGAGGAGGAGGTCATCAACCCCCTGTCGATGCGCGCCACAGACACGTGTGGTGCCGTCCACGAGGCGCTTGCCATCAACGAGGTGTCTTTGCTGCGCCAAGGCCCGCAAGCCGCCAAGCTGAAGATCACGGTGGATGGCCGCCTGCGGCTGGAGGAGCTTGTCTGCGACGGGGCGCTGGTGTCCACCCCCGCCGGATCGACCGCCTATAACTATTCCGCGCACGGCCCGATCCTTCCGATCGGGTCCGACGTGCTGGCCCTGACCGCGATTGCCCCCTTTCGCCCCCGACGCTGGCGCGGGGCGCTGTTGCCAAAAACCGCGCAGGTGCGGTTCGACGTGCAAGAGCCGGAAAAACGCCCCGTGATGGCCGATGCCGACAGCCGGTCATTCCGCGACGTGGTCAGCGTTGAAATTCGGTCTGAACCTGGCATCCGTCACCGTATCCTGTTCGACCCCGGTCACGGGCTGGAAGAGCGTCTGATCCGCGAGCAGTTCGTCTGATTTCTTTCGCGGCGTCCGGAACCATTCTGCTCTGCAATCGTTGACCCAGTGAGGCCCGCTTGGTGGCGGGCACTGGACACAAGACGGAGGGAATTGCGATGGACTGGAACATTATCGTAGGCAAATGGAAGCAACTCAAAGGCTCTGCGCAAGAGCAATGGGGTAAGTTGACCGATACGATCTGGATCAGGCCGCGGGCAACCGTGAGCAGCTGATCGGCAAGATCCAGGAACGCTATGGAATTGCCAAGGACGAGGCCGAAAAGCAGGTGGACCAATTCGCCAGCAACCACGCCGGCTGATCGGGTCGGCACAAACCCGCAAGACATGAAAAAGGCCCCGGCGCATTTCCTGTCGGGGCCTCTTACGTTGGTATTACAGGGGCTTAACTCTTGGCGTAACCCAGTGTTTGCAGCGCTTCTTTGATCTCGTCCAGAATGGCCGGATCGTCGATTGTTGCGGGCATCTTGAATTCCGCATTGTCCGCGATTTTCACCATGGTGGCCCGCAGGATCTTGCCCGAGCGGGTCTTGGGCAGGCGGTCCACCACCACGGCCAGTTTGAACGCGGCCACGGGGCCGACCTGGTCACGCACCAGTTTCACGCATTCTTTCGTGATCTCGTCATGCGGGCGGTTCACGCCGGTGGTCAGGCAGACGAAGCCAAGCGGCAATTGCCCTTTGAGTTCGTCCGTGACACCGATCACGGCGCATTCGGCCACGTCAGGATGCGAGGCCAGAACCTCCTCCATCGCGCCGGTGGACAGACGGTGACCGGCGACGTTGATCACGTCATCGGTGCGCGCCATGATGTAAAGGTACCCGTCTTCGTCGATCATGCCCGCATCGCCGGTCTCATAATAACCGGGGAATGTGTTGAGGTAGGATTTCTTGAACCGCTCCTCGGCCTGCCAAAGGTTCGGCAGGGTGCCGGGGGGCAGGGGCAACTTGATGGCAATCGCACCCAGTTCGCCGGGCTTCATCTGGTGGCCCGCCTCGTCCAGAATCTGCACGTCATAGCCGGGCATTGCAACCGAAGGAGAGCCAACCTTGATCGGCAATTCCTCGATCCCAAGCGGGTTTGCGGCGATCGCCCAACCGGTTTCGGTTTGCCACCAGTGATCAATTACCGGCACTTTCAGCAAATCGGCCGCCCAGTTGATCGTGTCGGGGTCGGCACGCTCGCCCGCCAGATACAGCGCGCGCAGGCCGGACAGGTCGTATTTGCGGGCGTATTCGCCCTTGGGATCGTCCCGCTTGATGGCACGGAAAGCAGTCGGCGCGGTGAAGAACGATTTGACCTTATGTTCGGAAATCACCCGCCAGAAGGTGCCCGCATCGGGGGTGCCGACGGGCTTGCCCTCGAACACGATGGCGGTCGATCCGTTGATCAACGGACCGTAGCAGATATAGCTGTGGCCCACGACCCAGCCCACATCGGACGCGGCCCAGAACACGTCACCCGGCTGGGTGTCGTAGATGTTGGTCATGGTCCATTTCAGCGCAACCAAGTGGCCTGCGGTGGCGCGGATCACGCCTTTGGGTTGGCCCGTGGTCCCCGAGGTATAAAGGATATAGGCGGGGTGATCGCCCTCGACCGGGACGCATTCGGCCGGCTCGACGCCGTATTGAAAGGCGTGCCAGTCGTAGTCGCGGCCCTCTTCCAGCTTGGCGACTTCCTGTTCGCGTTGGAAGATCACGCAGAAATCAGGCTTGTGCTGCGATTGTTCGATCGCGCCGTCCAGCAGCGGCTTGTAATGCACCACGCGGCCCGGCTCGATCCCGCAGGATGCGGCAATGATCGCCTTGGGTTTGCAGTCGTCGATACGCACGGCCAGTTCATGCGCGGCGAAACCGCCAAACACCACCGAATGCACCGCGCCGATACGGGCGCAGGCCAGCATCGCCTCCAGGGCTTCGGGGACCATCGGCATGTAGATGATGACGCGGTCACCTTTTTCCACGCCCTTGGCGCGCAGCGCACCGGCCAGGCCGGCGACGCGGTTTTGCAGCTCGGCATAGCTGATTTCGTGCTTGGTATGGGTAACGGGGCTGTCATAGATGATCGCCGTGCGTTCGCCGTTGCCTGCCTCGACATGGCGGTCCACGGCATTGTAGCAGCCGTTCACCAAGCCGTCGCGATACCAGTCGTAAAGCGGTGCGTTGTCGTCCCACAGCGCTTTCGAAGGTTTCTGAACCCAATCGATTTCTTCGGCAGCCTTCATCCAGAACCCTTCGGGGTCGGATTGCCAGGATGCGTAAACGTCCTTGTATGCCATGATATGCCTCCTCCGGAATTTGATGTTTATTACGGCGGCAAAGGGGCATTGCGCAACACGCATGGCGCGTGCTGGGCCAGTTTGGCGCAAATAATTTGCAATAATGCATGAGGGTGCCCGCGAAAAATTTGCAAACTTCGCCGGAGTTGGTCGAATTCAGCTAAAATGACGTAGCATTTGCAAATTTTCCTGCGACTCAGCGATCCGGCCCAAAAGGCCGGATCTGCATAGGTTCAACCGTAATGCGCGACCGGCGTGCCCGCGATGGCGGCCATGTTCAACAGCCCCCGCGTGGTGATCGAGGGGCTGACGATATGGGCGCGGTTGCCCATGCCCATCAGGATCGGCCCGACCTCCAGCCCGCCACCCTTCATCTTGAGGATGTTCCGCACCCCCGAGGCCGTGTCGGCATGGGCAAAGATCAGCACATTGGCGGGGCCGGACATGCGGCTGCCGGGGAAAATCCGTTCGCGCAGGTCGGGGTCAAGCGCGGCATCCACGTTCATCTCGCCCTCGTAGATGAAATCGCGCGGTTCGGAATCAAGGATTTCAAGCGCGGCGCGCAGCCTTTCGCCGGTGTCGCAGGCCATGTTGCCGAACTGGGACTGGGCGCAAAGCGCGATGTTCGGATCCAACCCGAAGCGGCGCACATGGCGGGCGGCGCCGATCACGGTTTGGGCCAGCTCGGCGGGGGTTGGCTCGGTCCGGACCTGCGTGTCGGCGATGAACAGCGGCCCGTCTTCCAAAATCATCATGGACAGCGCGCCATGCGGGTGAAGTGTCCGGTCACCCAAAACCTGACTGACATAGTTCAGGTGCCAGCGGTATTCACCGAAGGTGCCGCAGATCATGCTGTCTGCATCGCCGCGATGCACCATGATGGCGGCAATTGCGGTGGTGTTGGTGCGCATGATGGCACGGGCCAGGTCGGGGGTGACGCCGCGCCGGGCCATCAGGCGGTGATATGCCTCCCAATAGTCGCGGTAGCGCGGGTCGTTTTCGGGGTTCACGATCTGGAAATCACGGCCCCGCTGGATGGTCAGGCCTGCGCGTTCCAGACGCGCGTCGATCACCTCTGGCCGGCCGATCAGGATGGGCTGTTCGGTGGTTTCCTCCAGCACCGCTTGCGCCGCGCGCAGCACGCGCTCGTCCTCGCCCTCGGCAAAGACGATGCGGCGCGCGGCAGTGGCGGCGGCTTCGAACACGGGGCGCATCAGCAGGGCGGATTTGAACACCGACTGGTTCAGCTTGGCCTTGTATGCCTCCATGTCCGGGATCGGGCGGGTGGCAAGACCGGTTTCCATTGCCGCCTTCGCCACGGCGGTGGACACCACCCCGACAAGGCGCGGGTCAAAGGGTTTGGGGATCAGGTAGTCGCGGCCAAAGGTCAGCTGTTCGCCATGATAGGCGGCTGCGGCTTCGGCCGATGTCGTGGCGCGGGCCAGTTCCGCGATCCCGTCAATGCAGGCAAGCTGCATCTCGTCATTGATCGCGGTCGCGCCGGCGTCCAGTGTCCCGCGAAAGATGAACGGAAAGCACAGCACGTTGTTGACCTGATTGGGATAATCGCTGCGGCCCGTGGCAATGATCGCGTCGGGCGCGACCTTGCGCACCTCGTCGGGCAGGATTTCCGGCGTGGGGTTGGCAAGGGCAAAGACGATCGGCTGCGGTGTCATCTTTGCCACCATTTCGGGCTTCAGCACGCCGGGGCCGGACAGGCCAAGGAACAAATCCGCGCCGTCAATCACATCATCCAGCGTGCGCTTGTCCGAGGCTTGCGCATAGGCCGCCTTTTGCGGGTTCATGTCCTGCTCGCGGCCCTCGTAGACCAGCCCGTGAATGTCGCACAGCCAGACGTTTTCGCGGCGAACCCCCATTTTCAGCAGCATGTTCAGGCAGGCAATTCCCGCCGCGCCGCCGCCTGTGGACACGATCTTGATGTCTTCGAATTTCTTGCCGGTCACGTGCAGCGCGTTTTTCGCTGCGGCCCCCACCACGATGGCGGTGCCGTGCTGGTCGTCGTGGAACACCGGAATGCCCATCCGCTCGCGGCATATCTTCTCGACGATGAAACAGTCGGGGGCCTTGATGTCCTCAAGGTTGATCGCGCCGAAGGTGGGCTCCAACGCGCAGACGATCTCGGCCAGTTTGTAGGGGTCCGGCTCGTTCACCTCGATGTCGAAACAGTCGATGTCAGCGAATTTCTTGAACAGGACGGCCTTGCCTTCCATCACCGGTTTGGATGCAAGCGCGCCGATGTTCCCCAGTCCCAGAACCGCGGTGCCGTTGGACACGACCGCCACCAGGTTGCCCCGCGCGGTATAGCGGGCGGCATTGGCGGCGTCCTCGCGGATGTCGATGCAGGCCTCGGCCACGCCGGGGGAATAGGCGCGGGACAAATCGCGCCCGTTCGCCATGGGCTTGGTCGCGCGGATTTCCAGCTTACCGGGTTTGGGGAATTCATGATAGGCCAAGGCGGCCTGGCGCAGGGTGTTGTTGGGGCTATCGGACATGGGGCGGATCCTCCTGATAGGGGATTGTTTAATATTGAACCATTCGGAATCCTAGTGCGCGCGCGCGTTTTTTCGGGCCGTCATGCGCGGCTTCTTGCAAATCCCGGGCGGGAGGGTCAGAGTTTTCGTCACCTGTGGCGCAATAGTGTGAAAAGGAATTGAACATGTCCCTGCTAGACGAGGCCCTGCGTGTGCGTGAAAACGCCTATGCGCCATATTCCAAATTCAAGGTGGGCGCGGCGCTGCGCACCCCATCGGGCGAGGTATTCGTCGGCTGTAATGCCGAAAATGTCGCCTATCCCGAAGGCACCTGCGCCGAGGCAGGGGCGATTGCGGCCATGTGCGCGGCGGGAGAGCGCGAGATTGTCGAGATATGGGTGCTGGCCGACAGCCCGCACCCGACCACCCCCTGCGGCGGTTGCCGCCAGAAGATCGCGGAATTCGCCCGCAAGGATGCACAGATCGTCATGCGCACGCTGGAAGGCGTCGAATTGCGCATGACCATGGCCGAACTGTTGCCCGGCGCCTTCGACAAATCCCACATGGACAAAGCCTGACCATATGGATGCCCGTGCGATTATCGTAAAACTCCGCGACCGTCAGTCGCTGACCGAAGAGGAGTTGGGCTGGTTCGCCTTAGGGCTGGCCGATGGCCGCGTGTCCGATGCGCAGGCGGGGGCCTTTGCTATGGCGGCCCTTCTGAACGGGCTGGGCGACGCGGGCCGCACCGCCCTGACCCGCGCCATGCGCGATTCCGGCGATGTGCTGCATTGGCAGATGGATCGCCCGGTAATCGATAAGCACTCGACCGGCGGGGTGGGCGATTGCGTATCGCTGATCCTTGCGCCCGCCATGGCGGCTTGCGGGGTATATGTGCCGATGATTTCGGGCCGCGGGCTTGGCCATACCGGCGGCACGCTGGACAAGATGGAGGCGATCCCCGGCCTGCGCACCGATCTGGACGAGGCGCAGTTTCGCGCCGTGGTGGGGCAGGCGGGCGCGGCGATAGTGGCCGCGTCGGGCCATATTGCCCCCGCCGACAAGCGTTTGTATGCGATCCGTGACGTGACCGGCACGGTGGAAAGCCTTGATCTGATCACCGCCTCGATCCTGTCTAAAAAATTGGCGGCGGGGCTGGAAGGTCTGGTGTTGGACGTGAAAATCGGCAGCGGCGCGTTCATGAAAGCGGCTGATGATGCGCGGAATCTGGCGCAGGCACTGGTCAGCACGGCCAATGCCGCCGGATGCCGGACGCGCGCGCTAATTTCCGATATGAACCAACCGCTTGCCCCTGCCCTGGGCAATGCGTTGGAGGTCGCAACATCAATGCAAGTGCTGTGCGGAGAGGCCGAGGGACGATTGTTCGACCTGACCGTTGCCTTGGGCGGCGCCGGTTTGGCGATTGCCGGTTTGGCCGGTGACGATGCCGCCGGCGCGGCGTTGATCGCCGCCGCCATCCGCGATGGATGCGCGGCGGAATGTTTTGGCCGCATGGTCGCGGCGCAGGGCGGACCGGTGCAATTCAACGACAACTGGCGGCGGTTCCTGCCCGAGGCCACCGTGATCCGCGAAATCACAGCACCCAAGGCGGGCTTCGTTGCGGCGATGGATGGGCAGGCATTGGGCCTGTGCGTCGTGGAACTTGGCGGCGGACGGCAGGTGGAAAGCGACGAGGTAGACCCCGCCGTGGGCCTGTCGGACGTGGCCGAACTGGGTGCATGGGTGGAAAAGGGCCAGCCCCTGGCTCGCGTCCACGCCGCCCGCAACGGCGCGGCGGAACGGGCTGTGAAACAAGTCCGCGCAGCGGTGACGCTGGCGGACACGGCCCCTGACCTGCCGCCGCTTGTCCATGAAAGGATCGGCTGATGGGGCGCGCGTTCCTGGTGGTGATGGACAGCGTTGGTATTGGTGGTGCGCCGGATGCGGATACGTTTTTCAACGGCGATCTGCCTGATACCGGGGCCAATACGCTAGCCCATATCGCACAGGCCTGCACGGCGGGGCGGGCGAATGACGGGCGCAGCGGGCCGTTGTACCTTCCATGCCTCGATGCGCTTGGCCTTGGCGCGGCCTGCCGCCTTGCCAGCGGGGCCGATGTGCCGGGGCTAGAGGCAGTGCCAACCGGCACTTGGGGCGCGGCCACGGAAGTTTCGCGCGGCAAGGACACGCCTTCGGGGCATTGGGAACTGGCAGGGGTGCCGGTGCCGTGGGAGTGGCATTATTTCCCCGATCAAGACCCCGCTTTCCCGCTGGACCTGATGGAGAAGGTGGCGCTTGCCGCGGGCTGCGGCGGCACGCTTTATAATCGCCACGGGTCCGGCACGGATGTTCTGAAAACGGAAGGTGCGCGGCATATGCAGACGGGCTGGCCGATCTGCTATACCTCGGCCGATAGCGTGTTCCAGATTGCCGCGCACGAGGAGCTGTTCGGGCTGGACCGCCTGCTGGATCTATGTGCCGAAATCGCCCCGACCCTGCATGCCATGCGCGTGGGGCGGGTGATCGCACGGCCCTTTGTCGGCACGGTCGCGGAGGGGTTCACCCGCACCGCCAACCGCCACGATTACGCCATCGCACCGCCCGCTCCGACCCTGTGCGATTGGGTGGCTGCGGCAGGGCGCAAGGTGCATGCGGTGGGGAAGATCGGCGACATATTCTCTATGCGCGGCATCACCGACGTGGTCAAAGGCCCGGATGCCGAATTGATGCTGCAACTGGCAAGACTGGTCGCGGAGGCAGAGGAAGGCTCGCTTACCTTCGCGAATTTCGTGGAATTCGACAGCCTGTATGGTCACCGCCGCGATGTTGCGGGCTATGCCCGCGCGCTGGAATGGTTCGATGCGCAGATCGCGCAGATCCTGCCGGAACTGCGGGCGGACGACATGTTGCTGATCACGGCCGATCACGGTAATGATCCGACGTGGTCCGGCACCGATCATACCCGCGAACGCGTTCCCGTGCTGATCGCCGGGCAGGGCGCGGGCGAATTGGGGCAGATCGCCTTTACCGACATCGCGGCCCGCGTGGCCGCCCATCTGGGCATTGCGCCCATCAAGGTGACGAAATGAGCCGTGAAGAAGGCCCCATCGACTGGGCCGCGATCCCCAAGGTCGAATTGCACCACCACCTGGAAGGGGCCGCCGATCCGGCCCTGATCTGCGCCATGGCGCAGGAAAAACAGATTAACATAACCGGCGTTTTCGACGAACGCGGCCACTACAAATACGCGGATTTCCCCGAATTCCTGAAAGTGTACGAGGCTGCGACATCCGTTCTGAAAACGCCCGTGGATTACGCGCGCCTGACCCGCGCGGTGCTGGAGGGCGCGGTCGATCAGGGCGTGATCTACCTTGAAACCTTCCTGTCGCCGGATTTCTGCGGCGGGCGTGACCTGTCCGCATGGCGCGACTACCTGGCCGCGATGCAGGAGGTGGCCGATGACATGGCCGATACCATCACCCTGCGCGGAATCGTCACCTGCATCCGCCATTTCGGCCCCGACAAGGCCAAGCAGACCGCCCTGTGCGCGGCGGAAACGGCGGGCGATTTCATCGTCGGCTACGGTATGGGCGGGGACGAGACAATGGGCCGCCCGCGCGATTTCGCATGGGGGTTCGACTGCGCCCGCGAGGCCGGTTTGCACCTGACTGCCCATGCGGGCGAATGGGGCGATGCACACATGGTTCGCGACACGATCGACGACCTGCACGTGGAGCGCATCGGCCACGGGGTGCGCGCCATAGAAGGCCCGCAGCTGGTGGAATACCTGGCGGCCTCCGGCATTGTGCTGGAGGTCTGCCCCGCGTCCAACGTGGCGCTCGGGCTTTACCCCACGCTATCTGCCCACCCGATTGCGCGGTTGCGCGATGCGGGGGTAAGGGTCACGATAAGCACCGACGACCCGCCGTTCTTTCACACCAATATGGGGCGTGAATACGCCGCGCTGTCCAAGACCTTTGGCTGGACCCCCGAGGATTTCGCCGCCCTCAACACCACCGCCATAGAGGCGGGCTTTTGTGACGACACCACCCGCGAGGCAATCGCGAAACGACTGGAGAGACCATGACCGAGCACCTGACCGTAGTTGACCACCCGCTGGTGCAGCACAAGCTGACCCTGATGCGCGACAAGGACACCTCGACCGCGGTGTTCCGCCAATTGCTGCGCGAGATCAGCCAGCTTTTGGCCTACGAGGTGACGCGCGAATTGCCGATGACCACGAAATCCATCGAAACGCCGATGTGCCAGATGGATGCGCCCGTTCTGAAGGGCCGCAAGCTGGCATTGGTATCGATCCTGCGGGCAGGCAACGGGTTGCTGGACGGGCTGTTGGACCTGATCCCCTCGGCGCGTGTCGGCTTTGTCGGTCTGTACCGCGACGAGGAAACCCTGCAACCCGTTCAATACTACTGCAAACTGCCCGAGAACCTGGAAGATCGGCTGGTGATCGTGGTCGATCCGATGCTGGCGACGGGCAATTCCTCGGTCGCGGCGATTGATCTGCTAAAGGCCTCCGGAGCCAAGAATATCCGCTTTTTGTGCCTGCTGGCCACGCCCGAAGGCGTCGCCCGCATGCACGAGGCGCACCCCGATGTGCCCATCGTCACCGCATCGCTGGACAAGTGTCTGAACGACAAGGGTTATATTGTCCCGGGACTAGGTGATGCGGGTGACCGGATGTTTGGCACCAAATAGGCTGCTCTCCCTTTACTTAAGCGGTTTCTTCGTGCAACTGTGAAGCATCATTCCTGTGGGGGCACAGATGAAGCTTACAAGAGTAGTCGCGTTTTTCGTAATGGCCGCCGGTCTTGGCATGAATGGCCTGGATGCGAAAACACTTAGAAATGTCGACGGACCAGCGGAATTTCCGCCCGCGTCCTACAAGGGCAACCAGTATGTCGACAGCAAGGGGTGCGTGTTCATCCGCGCCGGGATCGACGGCAATGTCACATGGGTGCCGCGCGTCGCGCGCTCGCGTCAGCAGATTTGCGGGGCACGGCCGTCCTTGTCCGGCACGCAGATGACCGAGGTCAAGGCCGCGCCGGTCAACAACGCGGTGATGCTGCCCGATCCCGACCCGTCCGTGCCTGACGCGAAACCCGCGCCCGTTGCAAAGGCCAAACCCGTGGCGATGGCCAAGCCCAAGCCGCTCGCGGTTGCCAAGGCGGCCCCCCGTCCCGCGCCGCAGACCCTGCGCAAGCCGATGAAAACCGTGGCCTCGGTGACGACGCCGCCGCGCATTGGTCTGGCTGTGCGCCCGGTCCCCGTGCAGCCCGTCGCCCCGCGCCGGATCGCTGTTCCGCAAACCATGCAAACGCCCGCAGCCCGTCGTCCCGCACCCGTGGTGCCCGGCGCACGTGTCGCCGCAGCCCCGCTTGGCGCAGGTTGCGCGGGCCTGTCGCCCTATGCACGCCAATCGCTGGCCGGTGTGCGCGGTGTGCGTTGCGGCCCGCAGGCCGTCGCGCCGATTTCGGGCGGCTATGCCCCCGTCGCGGGTCAGGTGGCACAGCCAGGCACGCAGGCGATCACGCCGCGCACCCGTGTCGCGCCCAGACATGTTTATGAAGTGCAGCAGCAAGCGGCGGATGTGGGCAAGGTGCCGAACGGCTATCGCCGCGTCTGGACCGATGACCGCCTGAACACCAAGCGCGCGCACCAGACCCTAGAGGGCCGTGCCATGATGGATCAGCGCTGGACCCGCTCGGTGCCGCGCCGCTTGAAGTCCTCGAACACGGGCCGCGCCGGGTTCAACCCCGATGCGGTTTACCCGTCGGCGAATGCAGTGACACGGGGCAATTCGTTCTTTGCCAACAACAAGGGCCTGACCGTGCGGCCCGGCCCGCAGGCCGAACCACCGGTCTATTCCGCGGCGCGTTCGGCTACGGGCAATTCCTATGTCTCGTCCAAATCAGTGCGCAAACCGGCCCCCGGGACCAAGCCGAAAGCGGCCACTGTCAAGCCGAACCGCGCAACGCCCAAGCCTGTGTCGGCACCCGCAGGACATCGCTATGTGCAAGTGGGCGCCTTCGCGACCGAAGCGGGTGCCAAGAACGCCATCACTCGCCTGCATGGCGCGGGTCTGCCAGTGCGCAAAAAGACCGTGACCAAGGGCGGCAAGCAATTGCAGGTTATCGTGACCGGCCCCTACCGGACTTCGGCCGAACTGGGCAAGGCGCTCAGCCGCGCCCGCGGCGCAGGGTTCAAGACCGCGTTCACGCACTGACCGCACAGCGGGCTTGCATCACTGAAAAACAAAAGGCCCTACCGGAATGGCGGGGCCTTTTTTCATGTGACCACAATGCATCGCGCAGGGTGTCAGTTGCCGCAAATGCTTTGCAGGCGTAGCCAGTCGCCATCGGACAGCACCGGCTGGCCCGGAGGGCTTGCGGCATAGGGGTCGGCCTCGATCAGGCCAAGGGTCGTCTCGCCCGTCACATCGCGGGCATAGGCATAGGGTGACGATCTTACGCCCGCCTCGGCGAACCGTTCCAGCACCACGGCGTTTGGCGCGGGGGGCAATGGTAGGGCCAGCACCCTTTCCGCGTAAGAGGTCAACGCACCCTCGGGCAGCGCGCCGGTTGTGACCAGCTGGAAGGTCGCCCGCAGCGGGGTGTTGTTCAGCACATGGCGCAATGGATCACTGCGGCTGGTGCGCGCCTGTTCGGCCAAGATGAAACCCGCGACGACATCGGGGTCGTCATAGCCTTCGATCAGGTCGCGGCCGATCAGGATCATCCGGCCGGGCAATTGCAACGCCCCGTCCAGTCCGTCGCGCACCACCACCAAGCGGGGGGCAGGGCCGCGCGGGCGGCGCAGCCGTTCGGACAGTCGGGTCAGGGCGGGCAGGGCAGTTGCCTCGCGGCAGGGCGCGCCGGTCAGGCGTTGGAATTCCGGCAGTATCGCGGCACCAATCTCGACGCGCTTGACGCCGGGCACCACCTTTTGCGCGTAGTCGCGTAGCGCGCCGGGCACCCAGAACACGCCAAGCGCGGCCACGGCGGCAAAGCTGAGGCCAAGGAACAGCAGGCGCAACCGGCCGGGGCGGGGGCGGCGGCGCTCGATCGCTTGGCGCAGCTTCTCGATGCCTTCGATCATCTCTGGCCCGTCTTCGCCGATTTCCAGGGTTTCGCCGGGGTCGCCATCGGGGTGGAAAATCGCGGGCATCCGTCCCGGATTGGCCCGTTGCACCGCCGCCAGCGACCAATGGGTCAGGGCGCGGTCGTTCAGGTCTGAAATCACCAGCGTCGCATCGCCAAGGGACACGATCACCTCGCGCCGCTGGCCCTCGGCCTCGGCCCGCCAGAGGGCTGGCGCCTCCAGCCGCTGATACTTTGTCAGTGCGGTCATATGCCTGTCATCGCTCCGGACGCTGTTGCGCCTCTTTCCGGGACAAAGCCTAGCAGGCGCGGGCCGCTGCGTCCATCGGGCAGGGTGATCCGCTTTAGGTGGCGTCTTCATTTAGGCG
>DFBX01000061.1:0-7028 GCA_002366795.1 Rhodobacteraceae bacterium UBA3069
CCGTCTTGACGTTGATGCCGAGGTCCCGGCTCAACGCCGCGTTCGTAGCTTGCGATCGCTGTATTGTTGCTCTGATAGCGTGCGTGCCCTCTCGGCAGATTTGCCATGCAAATCGCCTGCCGGGTAACAGTACGTGGCGCAGCCGTGACGTATCTGTCCCATAGTCTTTCCTTCCATTCCAAAGAACAGATCGCACCATCAAACCTTGGGATCAAACAGCTAGCGCACGACGTAGACAGAACATTCAGAGTGCCGGACAACCCGCGCGGCGTTGGGGCCAAGAAGGTAGTCCTTGAAGTCGGGCCGGTGTGCGCCAATGACGATCAGACCGGCACTTGACAGCTTCGCGGTCTTGAGAACCTCTTCGTATACGTTGCCCACGGCGACCAGATGGCGAACCTTGTCATCCGCCGCATCGCCCAGCACGTCCCTGACGAAAGCGGAAAGCAGTTTTCCCGCCCCATCACGCGCGGTCTGGACATGGTGATCTTGGAAATAGGCCCCGACCAGGCTTGCACCGAAATCGGGCACCACGGTAATCACATCAAGTTGCGCCCCATCAAGATCAGCCATTCGCTTGGCGGTTTCCAGAACATGAGCCTCTTCGTCAGGCCGGTTGATATCGACGGCACATAGAACGGTCTTGGTCATGCCATTTCTCCTTCACGAACAGGGGTCGCACGCCGGGATTGCAGCAATGCGATGAAGCCCAGCAGCAACAGTGCCGGGATGAAGATCAGCTCCTTCGGAAGCTGGTTCGCCGTGGCTTGGACGCTGGCGATCTGCACGGGATCATCACCGTAGAAATCGAACGAAGACAGCGCGTCGCCCATTTCCGTTCCGAACATCGGCTCGTCCAGCCGCTGCACATCGCCTTCGGGATAAATGATGAAACCAAGCGCAGCAAGCCGCGCGTCGGCGCCCTCCACGTCCGGCACCGTCAACGGCACCGTCACTTCCTTGACCTCAAGCGTGTCAAAGTCGGGGCCAGAGATCACCGTGCGCAACTGGCTTCCCGGTTCCGCCGCGCCGAGCGTTTCCGCGAAGGCAGACGGTGCGATATCATCGAACGGCGCTTGGATCTGGTTCATGAAGAACCCCGGGCGGAACAGCGCAAGGGCGATCAACAGCATGGCGACAGTTTCCCAAATGCGGTTGCGCGTCAGGAACCAGCCCATGGTCGCCGCTGTGAAGATCAAGATGCCGATGGTGGCCGTGATGAACACGATGATGCCTTGCGCCCATGTTACGTCAATCAACAACAGGTCGGTGTTGAAGATGAAGACGAAGGGCAAGGCGACCGTCCGCAAGCTGTAGAAGAATGCCGTGAAACCGGTGCGGATCGCATCCCCGCCCGACACTGCGGCGGCGGCGAAACTGGCCAGCCCCACAGGCGGCGTCACATCCGCCATGATCCCGAAATAGAAGACAAACAGATGCACGGCGATCAACGGCACGACAAGGCCCGACTGTGCGCCCAGTTCGACAACCACTGCCACCATCAGCGACGACACGACAATATAGTTCGCCGTTGTCGGCAGGCCCATGCCAAGGATCAGCGACAGGATTGCGACGAAGATCAGCATCAAGATCAGGTTGCCACCGGACAGGAACTCTACGAAGTCCGCCATGACCTGCCCGATACCGGTCAGGGACACGGTGCCGACGATGATGCCCGCCGTTGCGGTCGCCAGACCGATACCGATCATGTTGCGCGCGCCGTCGATCATGCCTTCGACGAGATCGACCAAGCCATCCTTCAGGCGGCTGATTGCATTGCTCTCGCCGCGGAAGAATGCCTTGAGAGGCTTTTGCGTCAGCAGGATGCCGAACAGAAGGAACGTCGCCCAGAAGGCTGAAAGGCCCGGCGATTTGCGTTCGATCATAAGGAAGTAGACCAGCACGATGATCGGCAACAAGTAGTAGAGGCCGGTCTTGTATATCTGCGCCACATCGGGCAGCTCGACCACCTCGGCGTTGGGGTCATCCGGTTCCAGATCGGGGATCTGTGCGGCCAAGTAAACCAACCCTACATAGACCAGCCCCAGCAGCGCCGACAAAACCCAGCCGGACCCTTCGGGGAACATGGAAACCACGACCGCGACAGGATATTGGGTGGCGTAGCACAGCAGCGCGAAACCCGCGAAGAAGCCGAACATGCCCAGCACGGTGTTGAACAGGTTCACCACCTTGTTGCCGATCGTCGGCATGTTGTTTTTCACCGCTTCGAGGTGAACGATATAGACCAGCGCGATGTAGGAAATGATCGCAGGCAGGAACGCGTGGGTGATGACCTCGACATAGGAAATGCCGACGTATTCGACCATCAGAAAGGCCGCCGCGCCCATGACAGGTGGCATGATCTGCCCGTTGACCGAGGAGGCAACCTCGACCGATCCGGCCTTTTCGGCGCTAAAGCCAACCCGCTTCATCAGCGGAATGGTGAAGGTTCCGGTGGTGACGACGTTCGCGATGGAAGAGCCCGAGATCAGGCCCGTTGCGGCAGAGCCGACCACAGCGGCCTTTGCCGGACCGCCGCGCAGGTGGCCCAGTGCACCAAACGCCATCTTGATGAAATAGTTGCCTGCACCGGCCTTATCGAGCAGTGCGCCGAATAGCACGAAGAGGAATACGAACTTCGTCGAAACTCCCAGCGCGATGCCGAATACACCCTCGGACGTGATCCACATATGACTCATGGCTTTGCGCAAGGATGCGCCCGCCCAGCGGATCTGGTCCGGCACGGCCTCGGACGAGCCGAAGAAGACGTAGAACAGGAACACCACGGCAAGGACCACCATGACAGGGCCCAGCACGCGGTAAGAGGCAATGAACAAGAGGATCAGACCGGCAAGGGCAAAATAGGCGTCTTGCGTGTCGGCCAGACCGCCGTTCCCGACGATCTTTTCATAAAAGAAATAGCCGTATAGCGCCAAGGCAGCGCCAGCGATGCCCAATGCCCAGTCGTAATAGGGAATGCGGTCGCGGGGGCTGGATTTAAACAGCGGATAGGCCATTGCGGCCAGGAAAATTGCAAAGGCCAGATGGATCTGACGCGAGTTGTTGATCAGATCGCCGGGCAGGATATAGGGCGCGACCGGGGACGCCAGAAGCACTTGGAAGATCGACCAGATCAGGGCGACGGCGGCGATGAAAATGCCGACAGGCCCCGACGGGCTGCGGGCACCACTGTCACTGGCGGCAACCAGATCCTGAAGTTCCGCTTCACTGAGTGCGCGGTTTTTTTTCGTTGACATCTGTCCCCCAGCCACCGGTTCCCGGCTATGAAATCGTTATTTTCGTTTCGCCGTTTTGGGCAGAAACGGGAATGTTGGGGGCGCAAGCCGCCCCCAACGTCAGTTCACACCGGATCGCTTATTCGATCCAGCCCTTCTCGCGGTAATAGCGCGCTGCACCGGGGTGCAAAGGGGCGGACAGGCCAGCCGTTGCCATTTCCTCGGGTTTGAGGTTGGCAAAAGCAGGGTGCAGACCGGTAAAATCATCGAAATTCTCGAAGACCGAGCTGACCAGCGTGTAGACGACCTCTTCCGAGACATCTGCCGAGGTCACGAGGGTCGCACCGACACCGAAGGTATGCGTGTCATTGTCATTGCCGCGATACATGCCGCCGGGAATGGTGGCCGTCCGGTAAAAGGAGTTGTCGGCCACAAGCCTATCAATCACGTCACCCGAAACCTCAACAAGCACGGAATCGCAGGCTGTGGTGGCTTCCTGAATAGAGCCGGAGGGGTGCCCCACCGTGTAGACCATGGCGTCGATCTGATTGTCGCAAAGCGCGGCGGACTGTTCGGCCGCCTTCAGCTCGGTTGCCAGGGCAAAGTCGTCGGAGGTCCAGCCAAGGGCCTTCATCAGCACTTCCATGGTGCCGCGCTGACCGGAGCCGGGGTTGCCGATGTTGACGCGTTTGCCCTTGAGGTCCTCAATGGTCGTGATGCCGCTGTCCGCGCGGGCCACAACGGTAAAGGGCTCGGGGTGTAGCGAGAACACCGCGCGCAGGCCTTCGAACGGCCCCGCATCTTCAAAGCGGGAGGTGCCGTTATAGGCGTGGTATTGCCAGTCGGATTGGGCAACGCCGAATTCCAGTTCGCTTTCACGGATGGTGTTGATGTTGTAGACGGAACCGCCCGTGGATTCGACCGAGCAGCGCACGCCGTGATCGCGGCGGCCCTTGTTGACCAGACGGCAGATCGCGCCGCCCGTCGGGTAATACACGCCCGTCACACCACCGGTGCCGATTGTGATGAATTCCTCTGCGTAGGCCGCGGGTGCCAACATGGCGACCGCCACGGCACTTACGGCTGTGAGCTTCAGTTTAGCGAACATATTCATCTCCCTTTGATATCATGTTCTTGGTTGTTCATAGGTCCCAAACTTCGGCCAGAACCCGGTTGGCCCCTTCCACCTCGGCAATCCTTGCGCGGGTGGCTGGT
The DNA here is from genome assembly GCA_002366795.1 of Rhodobacteraceae bacterium UBA3069. Classification (GTDB taxonomy): domain Bacteria; phylum Pseudomonadota; class Alphaproteobacteria; order Rhodobacterales; family Rhodobacteraceae; genus UBA3069. The sequence continues at coordinate 4,452 of DFBX01000061.1, forward strand.
CCTGACCGGCTCACCAGGATCCCGATCAGGGATTCCACAAGGAACATCGTGACGACGTAGGAGGAATAGAAATGCGGGCTACCCGTGGCAACGATGAACCGTGCCGCGGCATGTTGCAAGGCCGGACAGCTGTGCGTGTCGGTGATCAGAACGACATGGACGCCCTGCTTTTTCGCCAATTCCGCAGCCCGAATGGCGCGGTCGGAAAAAGGCGGCTTGGTCACGATGATCAGCACATCGCGCGCATCCAAACCGGTGATGCCGCCGCCCAAGGACGCACCCATGCGGCTGGCCATCACCCAGTTGTCGGTGCAAAAATTGGCCATGTATGACAGGTATTCAACCACCCCGGTCGATCCCAGCGCCCCCAGCAGCAATACCTTGCGGGCTGCTGCGATCCGGTCGACGGCTTCATTCAGGGCATCGCGATCAACGGTGTCGATGAATTTCCGCAAGTTCGCCTGACAAGCCGCGAAATGGGTATCCAGAAAACTGGCCTTATCCTCGCGATGGGCGCGCCGCAACCGCTCGGCGCGCTCGGAAAAATCATTCACCCGGCGCCCGATCTTGCCGCGCATTTCCTCGCGCAGCTCTTCGAAACCCGCATAGTCCAAGGCCCGCGCAAGGCGCGAAAAGGCAGCAACCGAGATACCGCTATCGCGTGAGACAGTGCGCAGGGTTCGCGTGGCCGCATCCACCGGATTCTCGGCCAGATAATCCGCAGCCTGCCGCAGTGACCCGCTCAGGCTCCCGTACTTTTCACTCAGGCGCATCTCAAACGTCTGCAACGTATCCCCCCACGGCAACGCACAAGAATGTCCACATTGTTTCACATATTGTCAACGCCCGATTCATCTGTTTCATTGTGGCGCAGCGATTGGGAGCTTAGGTAACATCATGTCTCATGTGTTTGGGCGTCACACCAAGGGGCAGATACCCATGGCGGTGCGCGGTAAGGGCATCTACCTCTATGATGCAAATGGAAAATCCTACCTTGATGGATCCGGCGGGGCGGCCGTTTCTTGCCTCGGGCACGGGGATGCCGATGTCATCAATGCCATCAAGACCCAACTCGATACCCTTGATTTTGCCCACACCGGTTTCTTGACCTCCCAGCCCGCAGAATCGCTGGCCGATACGTTGATTACCCATGCACCCGAGGGGCTGGACCGCGTCTACCTGGTTTCTGGCGGGTCCGAGGCGGTCGAGGCAGCGATGAAGCTGGCGCGGCAATATATGCTGGAAATCGGCCAGCCGAAGCGCACGCGTTTCATCTCTCGCAGGCAGAGCTATCACGGCAATACCTTGGGAGCATTGGGCACGGGCGGCAACATGTGGCGGCGCGAGCCATTCGACCCGGTGATGGTGTCTGCCAGTCATATCGCGCCCTGCAACGAATACCGCGACCGCGACGCGGGCGAAAGCATCGAGGACTATGGCCAACGGGTCGCCAACGCACTTGAGACCGAACTTTTGCGCGTCGGCCCCGAAACAGTCATCGGGTTTCTGGCGGAACCAGTTGTCGGTGCTACGGCAGGGGCGGTTCCCGCGGTCAAAGGCTACTTCACCCGCATCCGAGAGATTTGCGACAAATACGGTGTGCTGCTGATCCTTGACGAAGTCATGTGTGGCATGGGCCGGACGGGCACCTTCTTTGCGTGCGAACAGGATGATGTCCGCCCTGATATCGTGACCATCGCCAAGGGCCTTGGCGGCGGCTATCAGCCGATTGGCGCGATGCTTTGCACGGGTGCGATTTACAGTGCGATCGAAAACGGAAGCGGTTTTTTCCAGCACGGCCACACTTACCTTGGGCACCCCGTGGCCTGCGCCGCGGCGAACGCGGTCGTTACCAAGTTGACCGATGGCGGGCTGACGACACAATCGGCCAAGATGGGGGCCTATTTGGCCAAGGCGCTGGATGCAGAATTTGGTCAACATCCCCACGTCGGCGATATTCGTGGACGCGGCATGTTCCGTGGGCTGGAATTCGTGACCGACAGACAGACAAAAGCCCCTTTCGACCCCGACCAAAAACTGGCAGCGCGTCTAAAGGTGGCAGCGATGGAAAACGGTCTGATCTGCTATCCAATGAGCGGCACGATCGACGGGCGCCATGGCGATCATGTGTTGCTGGCGCCGCCGTTCATTTGCACCCACGATCAAATCGACGAATTGGTCGGCAAACTGTCCACCAGTCTGGCCGACGTGCTTTGAGGCCGCTGCCGCGCATCTTGGTGCCCCGTGGGAGGCGCACCAAGATGTTAAGTGGGATTCGGTATTTACGCGCATATCCGCGACGCCCAATGTCAAAATCTGCAGGGCGCGCCGCGCTATCGTGCTTCCTGACGGATTGCGCAAAGCGGTGCCGCAGATAGGCTTTGTTGCACAAAGCGTTGTGTGACCGCACTTCCCCTTTCCCCGGACGGACTTATCCTATTGCCTCTGTGACGGGTATGCCAAGAGCGGTGTAGCGATTGAGGATGGCGATGCGGACTTGGATCTCAGCGACCTGCCGGTCGAAGTCTCTCGCCATGAGGCTTTGCCCCAGCGGCTTTACACAGTGCATCTTGGTCT
>DFBX01000061.1:7184-9172 GCA_002366795.1 Rhodobacteraceae bacterium UBA3069
ACATTGCTGGTCGTGACCTCGACCTTTGCACACCGGCGCAAGGTGTTCATGGTCTCCACCCCGACGATCAGGGGGCTAAGCCGGATTGAGCGGGAATACGAGGCGTCTGACCAGCGGCGGTATTTCGTGCCCTGTCCGCATTGTGGCCACATGCAGTGGCTGGAGTTTGAACGTCTGCGCTGGGCGAAAGGCGAACCCAAAACGGCGAACTATCATTGCGCCGGTTGTGATGCCCCGATCGCAGAGCACCACAAAACAGCGATGCTGGCGGCGGGGGAATGGCGGGCCACAGCCAAATCGCAGGATCCGCATTCGATCGGCTTCCACATCTCGGCGCTCTATTCGCCGATCGGCTGGAAAAGCTGGGAGCAGATCGCAAGGGACTGGCTGGTAGCGCAGGGCTCGGAAGACATGCTGCGCGCCGCACGCAACACGCTGCTGGGCGAGACGTGGGTTGAATCCGGCGAAGCGCCGGAATGGCAGCGCTTGGCCGACCGGCGGGAAAGCTACGGCGATGCGCAGATCCCCGAGGGTGGGTTGTTCCTGACCGCCGGGGTTGATGTACAGAAAGACCGCATCGAGGTTGACGTCTGGGCCTGGGGGCGCGGTCTGGAAAGCTGGCTTGTCGATCACATCGTCATTGCCGGTGGACCAGATCATGCGCAGGCCTGGGATCAGCTGACCGCACTGCTGGGGAAACCCTGGCAGCACGCAAATGGCGCGGTGATGCCAATTGCAAAGCTCGCCATTGATTCCGGTTACGAGGCGGCCGCCGTCTATGGCTGGGCCCGCGCGCAGGGCTTTGAGCAGGTTGCACCGATCAAGGGCCTCGAGGGCTTCAATCGCGCAACGCCGGTGTCCGGCCCCACCTTCGTGGACGCTACCATCGGCGGGCGGCGATTGCGCCGCGGCGCGCGGCTCTGGCCGATCGCAACGGCGACCTTCAAGACCGAGACCTATCGCTTCCTGCGGCTGGAGCGCCCCAGCGACGAAGATCGGAACTTGGGCGTGTGCGATCCACCCGGCACCGTGCATCTGCCGGACTGGATCGACACCGAATGGCTGAAACAATTGGTGGCCGAACAATTGGTGGCCGAACAATTGGTCACGGTGCGCAACAAGCGCGGTTACGCGCGGCAGGAATGGCAAAAGCTGCGGGAACGCAATGAGGCCCTGGATTGCCGGGTTTACGCGCGCGCCGCCGCATGGATCCTCGGGGCCGATCGCTGGGACGAGGCGACCTGGCGGCGATTGGAAGAACAGGCCGGGGTTGAAACACGCCAGCAATCGGTAGCGGCAGAAACAGTACCAACGACCCCTGATGCCCCGCAACCCGCCAAGGCCGGAACACCAACCACCCCGCGCCGCAAGCGCCGGACCTACACACCCAGATTCATGAGGGATTAATATGGAACTCGACAGAATGCGCACGCTGCTGACGGCCCTGCAGGAAGCGCGATACGCAGGGGTGCGCTCGGTTAGCTATGACGGGCGCACCATCACCTATGGCTCGGACGCAGAAATGGCCGCTGCGATTGCCGATCTCGAGGGCCGGATTGCGGTCGCCAGTGGCACATCCCGGCGACGTCGCTGGGGCACCGTTGCTACTAAGGGCCTCTGAACCATGGTGCTTGAAGGGTTCCGCCAGCGGTTGGGCGCAGTGATCGGCGGCTTCGATGCCGCTCAGATGCACCGCCGCCTTCGGGGTTTCCGGGCTTCACGCGCCCATGTGAACACACTGATTGCCGGTGCCGGTGAAACCATCACCGCCCGGGCCCGCTGGCTGGAGACTGTGCGGAATTTCGTGCCCTGGCGCCTTTTGTTACACCATGGGAAAGCGGTCTTCGAACATGATGGCGAGCTGACTTTTGACGGCATGCCACTCGCGCACCGAGCGCTTCCATTCGACTGAGGTAGCATTGAGAGCCAGGTAGATCAACTTTGCCGCCGCCTCGTCGCTGGGGAAGTGACCGCGGATTCGGACGGCG
>DFBX01000085.1 GCA_002366795.1 Rhodobacteraceae bacterium UBA3069
ATACTACCTGCCGGGATGTGACAATTAGGCGGTGCGGGCGCGGATTTGTTCGTGTTCTCGCCCGATGGGCTCTGGGACAGGATCAGGGATTTTACCAATGGCCAGGACCAGATCGACCTTGCCGCCTTCAACCTGGTCAGCATCGCGGACCTGCGGTTTCGCGATGGCCCGCAAGGGCTGGAAATCATCATGGCCAAGGGTGAGGGGATTCGCCTGATCAATGTCCATTCCAGCCAGTTCGACGCGGATGATTTCATTTTCTGACGTGGGTTTTCCCGCTCTTTATGTTTTGATTCATCGCATTTGGGTGAATGCGCCCCTGTATTAAGCTGGGTACAATATGGTATTTTCGCGCCCGCCGGTGGCGGTGCCGAAACGCTTGCAAACGCCGATCAAAATTCATATTCCCATTTTCGAATATTAAAGAGGACCCCAAAATGCCAATTCTCGCTCGGATGACAATGCTTGGCTTGCTCTTGCTGGCCCCCGTGGCGCTTCATGCCCAGGCGGTAACGATGCAAGAGGTTCCGGAATGGAAATCGGTCTATGGCCGGATCGAACCGCGCGATCGTGTGCCCGCCCGTGCCCGCATCGGCGGTATCCTGACCGCGTTGAACGTATCCGAGGGGGATTTGGTCGATCGCGGACAGCCCTTGGCGCTGATCGTGGACGAGAAGTTGCAGTTCCAGATGCAGGCCGTGGATGGTGAATTGCAGGCCCTTGAAAGCCAGTTGACCAATGCCGAGGCGGAACTGGCGCGGGGCGAGAACCTGCTGGAACGGGGCGTGACCACGGCGCAGCGGCTGGACGCGCTGCGCACCTCGGTCGATGTGCTGAAAAACCAGATCGAAGCGGCCAAGGCGAACCGCCAAGTGATTGAACAGCAAGCACAGGAGGGCACCGTGCTGGCCCCAGCCGCAGGCCGCGTGCTGGACGTGCCGGTGACTTCCGGCGCTGTGTTGATGCCGGGCGAGGCCGTGGCCACCGTGGGCGGCGGCGGGTTTTTCCTGCGCCTTGCCATCCCCGAACGCCACGCCCGTGCCCTTGAAGAAGGCGCCGAGATTCAGATCATCGAGGGCGACATGGCCGCCAGTGGCACACTGGCCCGCATCTATCCGCAAATCGAAAACGGTCGCGTCGTGGCCGATGTCGAGGTCAAGGACCTGTCCGATGCCTTTGTCGATGCCCGCGTGTTGGTGCGCGTGCCGGTGGGCGCGCGGCAGGCGCTGCTGGTGCCACAAGATAAGGTTCTGACCCGCTCTGGCCTTGATTTCGTGGCGGTCGAGGCACAGGGTGCCACCCATCTCCGCGCCGTGGTTCTGGGCGATGCGCAGGGCGACATGGTCGAGGTGCTGACCGGCCTTTCGGCGGGCGAGACCTTGGGCGATGCCTCCAATGCGGGGGCCGCAGCCCATGAGTAACGCTGAAAACCAAGGCGACGACGCCCCGCCGAAACTGGGCATTGCGGGCGGTCTGACCCGCGCTTTCATCCGCTCTCCGCTGACGCCATTGTTCATCATCGCTGCCTTCGCCGTGGGTCTGGTCGCCCTGATCAGCCTGCCGCGCGAGGAAGAGCCGCAGATTTCCGTGCCCCTGGTGGATATCCACATCCAGGCCCTTGGCCTGCAGGCCGAGGACGCCGTGAAAATGGTGACCGAGCCGATGGAAACCATCGTCAAGGCCATCAACGGGGTCGAACATGTCTATTCGCAAACGCAGGACGACTACGCCATGGTCACCGCGCGTTTCGCCGTCGGCACCTCTGCCGATGCGGCGATTTTGCGGGTGCATGACAAGGTGCGCGCCAATATCGACCGCATCCCCGTGGGCATTCCCGAACCGCTGATCGTGGGGCGTGGGATCGACGATGTGGCGATTGTCTCGCTTACGCTGTCCGCGAAACCGGGGCAGGATGTCAGCGCGAATGACCTGACCCGTATCGCCCGAGAGTTGCGGGCAGAGGTGGCCAAGGTCGAAAACGTCGGCCTCACCTATCTGGTCGGCGAGGCGCCCGAGGCGATCCGCATCGCGCCCGATCCTGACCGGCTGGCGCTGTATGGTGTGACGCTGCAACAACTGGCCGGCAAGGTGCAGGGCGCGAACCGGTCGATGAACGCGGGCAAACTGCGCGACAATGGCGAAATGATCGACATCGTGGCAGGCGAAACGCTGACCGCCCCCGCCGAAATCGCGGGGCTTTTGCTGACCACCCGCGATGGGCGGCCGGTGTACTTGGGCGACGTGGCGGATGTGTCTTTTGTCGCCGACACCTCGGACCAGATCGTGGCCAATGTCACCCGCGCTGACACCGGCATCACCCGCACCCCCGCCGTCACCTTGGCCGTCGCCAAGCGGGCAGGGGCCAATGCCGTGATCGTGGCCGAGGAGATTCTGCACAAGGTCCACATGGCCGAAGGGCGCATCATCCCCGATACCATCGCCGTGCAGATCACCCGCGATTATGGCGAGACTGCGAATGAAAAGGCGAATGAGCTGCTGTTTCACCTTGGCCTTGCCACCGTGTCGATCATCGGGCTGGTGTTTCTGGCAATCGGTTGGCGCGAATCCATCGTGGTGGCCATCGTCATCCCCGTGACCATCCTGCTGACACTGTTTGCCGCTTGGATCATGGGCTACACGCTGAACCGGGTGTCGCTGTTCGCGCTGATATTCTCCATCGGGATACTGGTCGATGACGCCATCGTCGTGATCGAAAACATCGCGCGGCACTGGGGCATGGGCGGGGCGCGGAGCCGCAAACAGGCGGCGATTGATGCCGTGGCCGAGGTGGGCAACCCCACCATCGTCGCCACGCTGACCGTGGTCGCGGCGCTGCTGCCGATGCTGTTCGTGTCGGGCATGATGGGGCCGTACATGTCGCCCATTCCGGCCAATGCCTCGGCCGCGATGATCTTTTCCTTCTTCGTCGCCGTGATCGTTACGCCTTGGCTGATGCTAAAAGTTGCGGGCGGTGAGCCCGTTCATGGCCATGGCGAGGGTGGACACGAGGGTGGCAAGCTGGGGCTTGTCTTTGCCAAGGTCGCGCGCCCCTTGCTGAAAACCAAGGCGCGCAGCCTATCGTTTCTGCTGATCACGGCGGCGCTGTCCTTCGGCTCTCTGACCGCGCTCTATACCAAGGACGTGACGGTCAAGCTGCTGCCCTTTGACAACAAATCCGAACTGTCCGTGGCGATCGACCTCCCCGAGGGCGCCTCGACCGAGGCAACCGATGCGGTGGCCCAGGCCGTTGCGCAAACCGTTCTGGATCTGCCAGAGGTGATTTCCGTCCAGACCCATGCAGGCAGCGCCGCGCCCTTCAATTTTAACGGGTTGGTGCGCCACTATTACCTGCGCGCCCAGCCCAATATGGGCGATGTGCAGATCAACCTGACCCCCAAGACAGGCCGCGACCGGACCAGCCACGATCTGGCGCTGATCATCCGCGAACGTCTGGCGGGGCTGGACCTGCCGAATGGCACCGTGCTGAAAACGGTCGAGCCGCCCCCCGGTCCGCCGGTTATGGCCACCCTTCTGGCCGAGGTATACGGGCCCGACGCGGACACCCGCCGCGAGGTGGCCACCAAACTGCGCGGCATATTCGAGGACATCCCCTTTGTCGTCGATGTGGATGACAGTTTCGGGCAACAGGCGCGCCGTCTTCGTGCGACCATCTTGACCACCGATCTGGATTTCTTCCAGGTGCAGGAACGCGATGTGTTCGATACAATCGGCATCCTGAATTCCGGCCAGACAGTGGGCTATTCGCATCGCGGTGACGGGCGGCACCCGATCCCGATCCGCGTCGAACGGCCCAAGGGCGAAAGGGTCATGGACGAGGCGTTCCTGTCCACCCCGATCCCGGCCAACGTGCTGCCGGGCGCGCGCGGGGTCGTCGAACTGGGCGACGTGATCCGCGTGGCAGAGGAAAAGGCCAGCTATCCCATCTTCCGCCGCAATGGCCGCTTTGCCGAAATGGTCACCGCCGAACTGGCCGGTGATTTCGAGGCGCCGCTTTACGGCATGATCGCCGTGGCGGACGCAATTGAAAACACCGACTGGCCCGAAGGCGCGAAACCCGCGGTGTCGCTTTACGGCCAGCCCGAGGACGAGGGGCAGGTGACCCTGCTGTGGGATGGAGAGTGGGAGGTGACCTATGTGACCTTCCGCGACATGGGCGCGGCCTTTGCCGTGGCCTTGCTGGGCATCTACATCCTTGTGGTGGCGCAATTCGGCAGCTTCCGCCTGCCGCTGGTGATCCTGACGCCGATCCCGCTGACCTTCCTTGGCATCATCGCTGGGCACTGGATTTTCGGCGCGCCGTTTTCGGCCACCTCGATGATCGGGTTCATCGCGCTGGCGGGTATCATCGTGCGTAACTCGATCCTGCTGGTGGATTTCATCCGCCACGCGGATGAAAGCATGGGCAAGATCGAGGTGCTGATTTCCGCGGGCGCGATCCGGTTCAAGCCGATCCTGCTGACGGCGATTGCCGCGATGATCGGAGCCGTGGTGATCCTGGCCGACCCGATCTTTCAGGGCTTGGCGATCTCGCTTCTGTTCGGGCTTTTGTCCTCGACCCTGCTGACGGTGCTGGTGATACCCGCGATCTACCGGGTTTTCAAAACCTGACGCGGGCAGCGCGGTAAAGGCCGTGGTATTGGAATGGGAAAAGGGCCGCTGCGCGGCCCTTTTTCATATTCTGACCCCGTTATGAAATGGGCTCCGAATTGGGCCAGTGTCACCCCAAGGCCACAATAACTGGAGGGGGCGCATAGAAATGCGACTCATCCATGAGGTGAATCGCCCACCCTTGCCAGACTCAGGTGGCGAGTGGCGTGGTGGCTGGGGGTGATTCAGGAGATTTATAAAAACATCATGTAAAACGGCCTTTATGCGCGTGTTTTCAAGAAAAATATCACTATTTTGACTCTGCTTGACGGAGAGCCTTACGCAGGCGCGGGGCACGTTAGTTCATTGGCCATAAGTCGGATTAACCGCTTTTGGTTGTGAGGAGGAGGCCAGCAATCTACCCCAAGATGTTCTTTTTGGAGAAGAATTTTGTTTGTATCGCGGAAAAACCCTTTAGCGATTGTGGCTAAATAACGTTATTTAGGGACCATCAATAATAACGGGGCCGAAAATAAATTGGTCCCCAGAGGTAGAGCGGTGTTATAATAAAGGCGATCGATTTCGTCGTCCGTACAGGTATGGGCGCAGTTCAGCGCGGTGAAGTTTCAGCAGACAATGCCACCACGACGGTGGATATTGCCAACGGAACCGAAATTTCTCTCCATCTTCGGCAGTTCGATGTCAGCGCCTACGAGCGCAGCGGCAGTGATCTCAAGATACTGTTGGCAGATGGCCGCACGGTTGTGCTTGAAGGGTATTTCGACGCCGATGATGCGCGTCTGTTCATCTCTGCCGGGGGCTTCCTGAACGAGGTCACGCTGGTCGAAGGCGACGCCGGCACGCTTTACGCGCAATACGGCCCGACCGAGGAGTGGGGCAAGTGGAGCCCGACCGAGGAATTGATCTTTGTCGATGACGGCCATGTCATGGGCCCGGAATTTGCCCGCAACATGGGTGAAGGGGACGAGGTGTCGATGCTGGGCGCGGGCATTCTGGGCGGCTCGGGCCTGTTCGGTGCGACTGCGGCCGGTGCGGCTGCTGTTGGCGGCGCTGCGCTGCTGGGTGGCGGCGATGGTGGCGGCACTGGCACGACCTATATCCCGCCGACCGTGAACGAAAAGGGGCAAATTACCGTTTCGGGTGGCGACGATCCCAAGATCAACATCACGGGCACAGCCGACCCGGATTCCGAGGTCGAAGTGGTGATTGGCGACAGAAACGTCGTGATCACCTCGGACGAGGATGGGAATTGGGAAGTTACTTTCGAGGACGAGAATTTTCCCGACGATGGCGACTATGACGTCAATGTCCACGTGGTCGAACCGAATGGGGACGAAACCGATCTGGACGGTCCCGATGTCCTGATCGATGCGACCCCGCCCGAGGTGGAGTTCACCGACGGCACCGCGTCGAATGACATCGTCGTCAATGCCGAGGATCACGCCGATGGCGTGGATATTTCCGGCACCTCTGAACCGGGCGCGCATCTGGTCGTGACTGTGGGCGGCGTCTCGCGCGATTTGACCGTGGGCGAGGACGGCACCTGGACCTGCGGCTTCCTGACCGAAGAAATGGCAACTGGCGAGTATGAAACGGAAATCTCGGTCGTGGCGACCGATATCTATGGCAACTCGGCGACCTATACCGACATGCTGGTCGTGGACACCGTGCCGCATGACATCGTGATCAACGCGGCCGAGGCGGCAGATGGCGTGACCATCACCGGCACCTCGACCGCGGGCGCGACCATGACCGTGACCGTGCAGGGCATGACCCAGACTGCCACAGTGGCCGCAGATGGCGCATGGTCGGTGGATTTCGCCTCGCTAGCGCCGGGTGAATACGACGTGGATGTCACCGCAACCACGGTAGATACGGCGGGCAATGCGTCCTCCGTCACCGAAAGCTTCCGTGTGGACACCATCGGGTCGGTCGCAATCGACGGCGGCCATGGCGGTGCGGATGGCGTTATCAACGCAGCCGAGGCCGCGCAGGGCGTGACCCTGACCGGAACAGCCGAGCCCGGATCGACCGTGTCGGTCAAGATGGGCGACATCACCCGCCAGGCCACCGTGGACGCGAACGGCAACTGGACCGTGACCTATTCCGCCGTGGAAATCCCGCAAGGCACCATGACCCTGCCAGTGATCGCCACCGCGACCGACGCGGCGGGCAATATCACTACCGCTGACAGCAGCCTGAACATCGACACCGAAGCCGCCGTGACCATCAACACGGCAAGCGTCGAAGGTGACGGCACCATCAACTTTGCCGAAGCCGCCGACGGCGTGGTCCTGACCGGCACCGCCGAGGCAGGCTCCAGCGTCACCGTGACCATGGGCGTCACCTCGCTGATGGCGGCGGTCGATGCGAATGGCAACTGGACCGCGAATTTCCCGTCCTCGGCCATTCCCTCGGGCGAAACCAGCGCATATGTCACTGCCGTTGCGACTGATGCATCGGGCAACAGTTCGACCACGTCGGGGTCCATCCCCGTGGACACGCTGGTGCGCAACTTCACCATGGAAAGCAACGCGGGCGGGGCCGATCAGGTCATCAACGCCGCCGAGGTCGATGCAGGCCTGGTCGTTACCGGCACCACCGAGCCCGGATCGACCGTCACCGTATCGCTGGACGGCATCAGCCGCGCCGCGACCGTGGATGTAAACGGCAACTGGACCGTCACTTATTCGGGTGCGGAAATCCCGCGGGGCGAACGGACCGTGACCCTGTCGGCGACTTCGACCGATGCGGCGGGCAACGTGGACACGGTCAACAGCTCTGTCACCGTGGACACCGTGGCGAACTCGCTGGCGCTGTCCAGCCAGCCGGTTGAAACTGACAACACGATCAACTTGGCCGAGGCCAAGGATGGCGTGATCCTTTACGGCACCTCGGATGTGGGCGCGATCGTCACCGTGAACTTCGGTTCCGGCACCCGCACCGTGGTCACCGATCAGTCGGGCAACTGGCAGGCCGGGTTCACCTTTGCCGAAATGCCGACGGACACTTTGGCGGCCACTATCACCGCGGCGACCACCGATGCGGCGGGAAACACCAACACAGTGACTGGCAGCGTCGCCGTGGACACGGTTGTCACGAATTTCGCCACCTCCACCGCGCCGGTCGAAGGCGACAATGTGGTCAACGCGGCCGAGGCCGCAGATGGCGTGGTTCTGACCGGCACGGTCGAACCGGGATCAAGCGTGACCGTCACCGTGGGCACCACCACCGTTCCGGCCACCGTAGATGCGCTTGGCAACTGGACCGCGGGCGTGCCCGCGTCGGCCCTGCCCATGGGCGAGGAAAACGTCACCGTCACCGTCAACGCCACCGATGCGGCGGGCAACACCGCCACGGTCAGCGATGATTTCGACGTGGATACGCTGGTCAACCAGCTTAGCACCTCTTCGGCCCCGGTCGAGGGCGACAACGTGGTCAACGCAGCCGAGGCCGCCGATGGCGTCACCCTGAACGGTCAGGTCGAGGCAGGATCGACCGTCATGGTCGATTTCGATGGCACGCAAGTGGCTGCCAGCGTCGATGCTGCGGGCAACTGGACGGCACACGTGCCGGCAAGTGCCTTCCGCACCGGCGCATATGACGCAAATTACACGGTCTATGCCACCGATGCGGCGGGCAACACCGACAGCATCGATGGTGCGGTCGCCGTTGATACCGACGCGCCCGAAGGGCCGACCGTCGTGTCCTATACCCGCGAGTTGTCGGGCTATAGCGCGATCTCGGTCGATGATGCAGGTGACGATTTTTCGGTCTACGAGGTCCACACCACCACCGGCGCGACCAACCAGGTTGGTGGCGACGGGACCGACTTCATGGGCAACACGATCTTCGGCTTCGATCCGGCCATTCCGGACGGCTCGCACCTTGTTGTGGAAGCCGCCGATGACGCGGGCAACACTTCGGGAACCTATCTGGTGCTGGACGATACCACGACCTCGGTCGTGGATCTGGACAACCCCAACCTGTCCGTCCACCAGATCGAAAACCTTGATCTGCAATTCGCCGAGGAATCGACCCTGACCATCGACGAGGCGACCATCAGCGCGCTGTCGTCGAACAGCGACACGCTGACCATCCATGGCGGCCATGACGATCATGTCACCATCGAGGGCGGCATGTCCACCGGCCAGACCCATAACATCGGCGGTCAGAACTACGACGAATACAGCGTCGGTTCGGCTACGGTACTGGTGGATGACGACATCCAGATCAGCACCCCGATCATCTGATAAAGGTCGGTGCGGGGGAATTCAGGCGCCCCCGCGCCAGTCCAATAAAATACAATAAAAACAAGTATAAGCACCACATATAGGGGGCGGTTCATGGGGCAGTTTAACGGTATTACTACGCGTGGTTTTCTTCTGGTTTCCTGCATGTCGCTGGCGGGGTGCATGTCGCTGCCCGGCGGCGACGGCAACGAGGTCTCGCGCTTCAAGACAACCGATCCGACATCCACGCTGACTGCGCGCCAGAAAGAGGCGGCGCAGTCTGTTATCATTTCCGGGCTTCAGTCCCGCCAGTCGGTGCTGCCCCCTGGCGGCAGTTTCGACCAGGTGGCCACCGCCGTGATGGGCGCGAGCAGCCGCGCCGCTGAATCCGAACTGCGCGCCGCGCGCCTGCGGGCCGAGGCGCGGTCGAAAAACTGGCTGCCTTCGATCGGGCCGTCGGTCAGCCTGTCCAGCCTGGGCGCTGTCGTCGCCTCGATCGTGGTGGACCAGGTGTTGTTCGACCATGGCCGCAAGAAAGCCAACGCGATTTCGCCAAGGCCGACGTAGAGGTCGCCGCCGTGGTGCTGGCGCAGGACAGCAACGAACGGGTCTATACCGCGCTGTCGCTGTATGTCGCGGCGCAGCAGGCCCGCGAACGCGCGGCCTTGTCCCAAGCCTCGTACAAGGACATGAGCCATTTCGAATGGATCATGGAAGAGCGCGTGAATGGCGGCGTGTCGGATATGTCCGACCTGAACGTGCTGCGTCAGAAGCTGGCGGAAATCCGGTCGAACCAGAACGCGCAATCCGAAACCGCCGCCGCGTCCTTCGCGGAACTGAATGCCATGTCCATCAAAAAGCTGAACGGGCTGTCGGGCATGTCGCAGGTGCCCGTGCGGGTGGATGCGGCGCGGCCCCTGACGGTCATGCTGGCCGAGGCTGAAAAAGAACGCGCCGTGGCCGAGGCTGTGATCGCCCGTGTCGGCCTGTTGCCGGGGCTTGGCGTGTCGGGGTCCACTGGCACCGGCGGCACCAACGGCCCGACCCTGACGGCGAGCGGCGATTCCAATATCGGCTTTGGCACGCCTGCCAACCTCAAGGCGGTAGAGGCCGCCAAGGAAGGCGCGGGCCGCAAGGTTTCCCAGGCGCAGGAAGAGGCAAGCCGCCGCCTGGCCCGCTTGGAGCAAGAGGCGAACGCCGCCGAACGCCAGGCCGCCGAGGCGCAGCGCCTGACCGTGCAGGCCAAGCAGAACCTGGACTTGTTCCAAAACCAGTATGACGCGGGCCAGCGGCAGGTGATGGATGTGGTCGGGGTATACGAGACCTTCGCATCCGCGCAGCAGTCGGAAGTGGAATCGAAATACCGTGCCGTGCTGTCGCGTCTGGCGATTGCGCAGGAACTGGGGCTTTTGGCCGACGGGAGCGGGATTTGACGCCATGACCGGCAAACCGCCCCTTTCGCTGACGATCAACAACACGGCCCCCGCACGCGCCAAACCGCCGCGCCCTCAGGTCGTGTCCAACGCGGACACCGCCCCGGGCGAGGCACCGACAGACCGCTTTAACGAACGGCTCCGCGCGCGTGCCGACCTGGCCTCGGTTTATGCGTCAACCCTTGGGGTCGATGCGCTGCCCCATGACATCCTTGAGGCGATGACCGCCGACGGCACCGAAGGGGGCATGACTTTCCAGCCGCAGAACCTTGCGCACGGAATGCAAGCCGTGGGGCTTGAGACTCGCGTCGCCCAAGCGGCCGCCCTGACGCCCGATCTGTGGCCCGCCATCGCGCAGATGACATCGGGCCAGTTCGTGCTGGTGCTGTCGCAGTCGCGTGGCGACCTGGTGATTTATGACACCACGCGCCCCGATAACCGCACCCATATCCCGCTGGCCGATTTCAGCCCCTATTTCAACGGCTACCTGATCCATGCCGAAGCGACCATGCACCGGATCGAGCAGGCGCATACCCCGAAATCCGCCGCGCCGCATTGGTTCTGGGGCCAGTTCGACCGCTTTCGCCGCCAGTTCGGCGAGGTTGCGTTGGGATCGTTCGTGGCGAACCTTCTGGCGGTTTCCGTGGCGCTGTTTTCGCTGCAAATCTACGACCGCGTGATCCCGCACCAGTCCGAGGCGACGTTGTGGGTGCTGGCCGCGGGCGCCTTCATCGCCCTGCTGATGGAGGCATTTTTGAAATCCGCCCGCGCGCAGATCATGGATGGCGCTGGCCGCCAGATCGAAATTGGCGTGCAGCAGATGCTGATGGACCGGCTGCTTGGCATGCGGTCCGATCTGAAAGGGCGCTCGCCCTCGCAATTGTTCGCCTCGATGCGCGAATTCAGCGCGGTGCGCGAATTCTTCACCGCCTCTACCGTTGGGTCGCTGACCGATATCCCATTCATATTTCTGTTCCTTTTCCTAGTAGCATCCATCGCGGGCAACGTGGTCTGGGTGCTGGTGCTGGGCGGGGTGCTGATGGTGCTGCCGGGGTTCTTCATGCAAAAACGCATGATGCGCCTGACGCAGGAAACCCAGGGCGCATCGACCAAGACCAGTCGGTTGCTGCACGAGGTCGTGACCGAACTGGACACCGTGAAAACCCAACGGGCCGAGGATCGTATCCGCCGCCTTTGGTCGGAAATGACCGCGCTGTCGTCCCTGAAATCATCCGAACAGCGCCGGCTTTCTTCGATGCTGACCTTCTGGAGCCAAGGCGTGCAGCAGGCCACCTATGTGTCCGCCGTGATCATGGGCACTTACCTTGTGTTTGCCGGTGAATTCACCATCGGTTCGATCATCGCCACGGGCATTCTGACCTCGCGCACGTTGGCGCCGCTGACCCAACTGGCCAGCACCATGGCCCGCTGGTCCAACGTCAAATCCGCGCTGGACGGGCTGGACGGAATCGCGGACGCGCCGCAAGACGCCGAGGAAGCGCGCCACTACCTGCGCCGCGAGACGCTGAAAGGCGTGTTCGAGTTGCGCGAGGTCACCTTCCGCTACGACGATGACGGCGCGCAGACGCTGGACCTGCCCGCGCTCAAGATCGCACCGGGGCAACATCTGGCAGTGCTGGGTGCGAACGGGTCGGGCAAATCCACCTTCCTCAAGCTGCTGACCGGGCTATATGCGCCGACCAAAGGCAGCGTGATGCTGGACGGCACCGATATTGCCCAGATCGAACCGCGCGACCTGCGCCGCCTGATCGGCTATCTGGGGCAAGACGTGCGCCTGTTCGCGGGCACGCTGCGCGATAACCTGAACCTGAATATGCTGGAACGTGACGACGACCGCCTGATGGCGGCGCTTGATTTCGCGGGCCTTGGCGCATTCGTGCGCGGCCATGCCAAGGGGCTTGACCTGGAAATCCGCGATGGCGGGCAGGGGCTGTCTATCGGGCAACGCCAGTCGATCGGATGGGCGCGGCTGTGGCTGCAAAATCCGCAGATATGCCTTCTGGACGAACCCACCGCCGCACTGGACCAGGCGCTGGAAACCGCGCTTGTGGGGCGGCTTGGCGAATGGCTGAAAAACCGCACCGCAATCATTGCCACCCACCGTGTGCCGATCCTGTCGCTGACGGATCGGACGCTGGTGCTGAACCATGGCCGCATGGTCGTGGATGGCCCACGCGAACAGGTCATGATGCATCTGAACGGCGCGCAGCCCATGCGCAAGGAGGCATAAGATGGCGGCAGGAACCACCAACCTTGGCGGTCATGGCGGGCAGGGGAACCTTGCCAGCCAGTTGAACGCGAAGCTGCGCGGCCCGTCCTTGATGATCTGGCTTTGCGCCGGCACCGTCTGGCTGTTCATCATGTGGGCGGCCTTTGCATGGGTAGATGAGATTGTAAGGGCCGAGGGCGAGTTCATTTCCTCCTCGCGCCCGCAGATCATCCAGAACCTTGAAGGCGGCATTCTGGCCGAACTGCTGGTCAAGGAAGGCGACACCGTCCAGAAGGGCGATGTGCTGGCCCGGCTGTATGGTACCCAGTTCCAATCCTCGGTTGACGATCTGCGCGACCAGATCGCAGCCTATGAAACCCGCCGCCTGCGGCTGGAGGCCGAGCTGGCTGGCATGATGGATTTCACCGTCCCCGCCGATCTGGCCGCCCGCACGCCCGAAATGGTGGCATCAGAACGGGCGCTTCTGAAAGCACGGCAAACCGATTACGTGGCCCGCCGCGAAGGCGCGCAGCGCGTGCTGGATCAAGCGTGGAAAGAACGCTCGCTGCTGGAAGACCTGCTTGCGAAGAAGGTCGTGGCACTGATCGAAGTGACCCGCGTGCGCAAGGCCCATGCGGACGCCAGGAACCGCATGGACGAGATCGTGACCCAGGCCGAACTGAACCGCGCCAGGGACTATTCCGATACGCTCAAGGAACTGGCCACCCTGCGCCAGAACCTGAAATCCTCGCAGGACCAGCTGAACCGCACCGTTCTGACCAGCCCGATGCGCGGCATCGTCAACAAGCTGGGCGTGACCACCATAGGCGGTGTCGTCCGCCCCGGAGAGGAAATCGCCCAGATCATCCCGCTGGACGAGGAACTCTTCGTCGAGGCGCGCGTAAAGCCCGAGAACATCGCGAACCTGCGCCACGGGCAAGAGGCGATAATCAAGCTGTCGGCCTATGACTACACCATCTTTGGCACGCTGAAGGGGCGAGTGGATTTCATCTCGGCCGATACGTTCAAGGATGAACGCGCCCGCGACCCTGATGCCAGCGCGCATTACAAGGTAATGCTGCGGGTGGATATGGACAACCTGACCGAACGCCAGGCCAGCCTTGCGATCCGGCCGGGGATGCAAAGCACGGTGGAACTGCACACGGGCGAAAAGACCGTGCTGCAATACTTGCTCAAACCGCTTTATAAATCGCGCGAGGCCTTCCGCGAACCTTGACGGACGCCCCGATGCCGCATGGACATCACAAGGCCCGCAGCCCATAAGGTGCGGGCCTTTTGTTTGATGGAAAACCCTCATGTCCCAGACCTGCGCCCTTTGCGGCACCGCTCCCGCCTCCGCCTATCAAGTAGCTCCGCGCGAGGATGAGGTAATGCTATGCGCCACCTGCATGGAAGGCGTCACTGCAGGCCCGACCGATGGTCCCCATTGGCAATGCCTGAACGAGGCGATCTGGTCCGAGGACGAGGCCACCAAGGTGGTCGCATGGCGGCTGCTGAAAGGGCTGGGCGCGGCCTGGGCCAATGACGTGCTGGACATGGCATGGTTGGAGCCAGAGGTGCAGGCATGGGCCGAAGCCGGCGTGTCGGACGTGCCAGAGATCATCCACCGCGACACCAATGGCGCGGTGCTGGCGCAGGGCGATTCCGTGGTGCTGATCAAGGATCTGCCCGTGAAGGGTGGCGGGTTCACCGCCAAACGTGGAACCGCTGTGCGTAACATCGCGCTGGTGCCCGACAATGCAGGCCATATCGAGGGCCGCGTCGAAGGGCAGCGCATCGTCATCCTGACCGAGTTCGTGAAAAAGTCCTGATTTACCGGCAACCGGTCGCAATCCAGCGGCAAGCCGTTCCGGCTGACATTTTCAGTGGCCGATCTTACGATCGGCGGTGAGGGGGCGCCGCCCCCTCGTTTCAATTCGGAGAATTGAAACTTCACCCCTGGAGTATTTCAGGCAAAATGAAAATGGGTGTTTTTGCTTTCATTTTGCTCAAAATACTCCCGCCGGAGGCTCTGTTGGGTGCCGCTTGCGCTTTGGTTTGCGTTCAGTCCGCCGTGTCGATCCAGATGGTGACCGGCCCGTCATTAACCAGATCCACTGCCATATCTGCACCGAATTCACCGGTTTGCGTGGGAATGCCGAGGGCTGCCATTTCGGCGGCGAAGGCTTGGTAAAGGCGGCGGCCTTCGTCGGGCGGGGCGGCGGTGGAAAACCCGGGGCGGTTGCCGCGTGCGGTATCCGCGGCCAGGGTGAATTGCGACACCACCAGCGCGCTGCCGCCGGTGTCTTTCAGGGCGAGGTTCATCTTGCCCGCGTCATCCTTGAAGATACGCAGCTTGGCGATTTTCGCGGCCAGTTTTCCGGGCAGGTCGTCGGTATCGCCTTGCATTGCGCAGACGAGGATCAGAAGGCCGGGGCCGGTCTGGCCGATCATTTGTCCGTCCACTGTGACGCTGGCGCGGGTGACACGTTGGATGAGCGCGCGCATGGGAGGCTCCTTTGTTTCGTTGTTCTGTCAGGGGTCGGCCATTTGGTGCCCATGTGCAAGCACGATTGAGCGAGATCAATGCGTGCCGCAGGTTTTGGCGCGACATTGGGGCCATCGACGCAACCAGACAACAGGAGTGATACAGATGGTTGAGAAATCGCATACAGCCGGGCTTTGGCCGCAACTTTACGAGCCGCTCAAGGGATTGGGAGCGAAGGTGGCCGATTGGCTGGCCCCTGCCTCGGACGCTTCGTCTGATGACAATGCCTATCGCATCAGCATGGAACTGCCCGGTGTCGAGGAGAAGGACATCGACCTGGCCATCCATGACGGGATGGTGACCGTGAAGGGCGAGAAATCCGCCAGCAAGGAAGAGAGCGGCGAGACCTGGTTCTTTTCCGAGCGCCAGTATGGATCGTTCAGCCGGTCCTTCCGGGTGCCGCCCGATGCCGATGCCGACAAGGTAGAGGCGGACCTGAAGGACGGTGTTTTGACCATCGTCGTGCCCAAGCTGACGGCCAAGGCGACAGCGGCGCGCAAGGTCACGATCCGCAAGGGATAGGAATTGCGGGCTGGTGCGGGGGGGCTTATCCGCGCCAGTCCAGCACCTCGGACAGCGGCGCGCGTTCGGTGCGGAAGCTGTTGGCGGAGTGATCCTTGTCCGCGTATCCGAAAGAAATGGCGCATAGGATGTCGCGCCCTTCAAGGATGTCGAAAAATGCGCGCACCGTGGGGGCGTATGCGGCCACGGCAGCTTGCGGAATCGAGGCGACGCCCAAGGCCTCGGCTGCCAATGTGAAGGCCGTGATGAAGCCGCCGCAATCCATCGCGCCATAGGGGCCCAGCTTGGATTCGGAGGTGATGATCGCCACATGCGGCGCGCCGAACAGGCGGTAGTTTTCCATCATCTGCTCGCGGGTGCCCTCGCGGTCTTCTTTCGCGATACCGACCGCATCGTAGAGTTGGAAACCGCAGGTGCGGCGCCGGGACTTGTAGATGCCCTCGTAGGCTTCGGGCCATGGCATGTCAGGTTCGGGTGCCTTGGTTTGCGCGGCCTCGGTGACGGCGGCGCGGAAGCGGTCGGTTTCGGCGCCGCGCGTCACGATCACCTGCCACGGCTGCGAATTGCACCAGCTAGGCACGCGGCCCGCGGTTTGCACGATGCGTTCGACCACATCGTCCGGCACTTGGTCGGGCAGGAAGGCGCGGCAGGAATGGCGGGCGCGCAACAGGGCGTCCAGCGTGTCGATTGCGGTCATTGGATGGCTCCTTGGTTGAGCGCGACAAGGTAGCCGACGCCTGCGGCCACGATCACGCCGAGCAGCACGGCAAAGGCGATTTTCCACGCTGACCAGGGCCGTTCGCCCTGCACGCGGCCCGTCTGGCCGTTGACGACGAAACGGTAAGTCTTGCCGCGGAATTTGTAAGCGGCCAGCCAGACCGGCAGCAGGATATGTTTGAAGGTCACGTCCGACACGTGCGTGTCCAGTGAATGAATGCGCTGCCGGTCGCCGCCGATGTCGAAACGCACGTCGCGTTCGATCTGGCGGGCCATATGGGCGCGCGCCTCGTTATAGCCCTCGTCCAGTTCGACGATATATCCCTCGGCCCTGAAACCGGCGAGGAATTCGGGCTGGTAGGGCTCCAGCGCGGACAGGTCCCAAGGATGCAGCGCGTCGGTGTATTTCTTGGGCAGGCTACGCGAGGCCAGCACCAGCACGTCGTCGAAGAAGCGCGCCACGCGGCCCGACACCGCACGCCAGCGGATTTTCTGCACCCTTTGCGTGGTGCGTTTGCCGTCGCGCATCACGGTGCGGGTTTCGTAATAGACCGTGCCGCGTTCGCCCGTGTAGGTGGATTTCGTGTCGGCGTCATAGGTCCAATAGGGCACGTATATGCCATCCATCTTGCGGCCCTTGCGCGCGTATTCCTGCAATCCGTTCGGCGCGAACCACAGCCGTCCCAGCCAGTGTGTCATGGCCTTGCGCGCGCTGCTTTCGTCCAGCACGAAGGGCAGCACGCCCTTGGGTTTGATATGGCGATGCGTGCCGGTATCGGCCACCAGGGGTGTGGCGCAGAACGGGCATTCGGTGGCGTGATCGGCGCCGCCCAGTTCCACCTGCGCGCCGCAGTTCGGGCATTGCGAGACGCGGGTTTCCTCGATTTCCTGCGCGGGCAGGGCGCGGGCCAGGGCGGCGCGGAAATCCAGTTCGCGGATGCTGGCGTGGTCGGGTGCCATGATGGCTTGGACATTGCCGCAGTGATCGCAGGTCAAAAGGCCCTTTTCCGGATCATAGCGCAGGTCAGACCCGCACTGATCGCAGGGGAAGTGGTGTTCTTCCAACGGGGTGTCGGGATCGGTCATCGCTTGGGGCCGGCATGTTCGAAAGTGACCAGATGGGCGATTTCGGCACCTTTGGCGGTGGTGTAGCGGATCATGTGGCAAAACAGGCGCGGGGCGGCACCTGCGCGGGTGATCCGGCCCGACACGGCCCCCGCTTTGCCATGGGTCACGATCTCATCCAGCGTCACCGCTTCGGGCACCGGGGTTTCGTCCCGCAGCCCCATGATTGCCGCGCGGCCCGTGACTGCGCCATGCGGGCCGTCCCAGACGACATTCTCGGCCAACCAAATATCGGGCATCTCGCCCGCGCCCATCAGGGCAAGGGCGATCGCTTCGGCGCGTTGTGCTTCGGGCGAGGTGTCGCAGGCTTCGGATCGGCGCACGCGGGTCATCAGGTGGTCCTTGGGCGGGGCTTGGTGCAGGGTCGGGGCAGATTAGGGCGCGGGCGGCGGCGGCGGCATCACGGTGAACAGCTGCGCCAGTTCCTGCACGTCTTCGGCCAGCATCCAGCCGTCTTGCCCGGGCGTCCAGACATGGGTGCTGCGTTTCAGGTTGCCATCCGTCACCATCCGCCCCATGTCCGCCTTAGAGAACGGGCCGCGCGTTTCGCCATTCTCGGCGATGTGCCAGACATGTTCGACCGGCGGTGGGGGCGGGGGCGTCTGGGCAGCGGTGGGGGCGGCAGTGTCAGAACGCGCGCCCCACGGGCCGCTGGCACCGCCAAGCTGCTGCGCCATGGCCATGCCCATGCCCATGCCCAAACCTGCGCTGATCCCGCCCCCGCCACCGGGGTTGCGGGCGGCGGCGGTCATCGCCTCGGCTGCGGAATACTGCGTGAACTTGTTCAGGTCCCCGATCATCCCCATGGATGTGCGCTTGTCCAATGCATCCTCGACCGCAGGCGGAAGTGAGATGTTTTCGATATACAGCTCGGGAATGGTCAGCCCGTATTCACCGATTACGCCGGAAATCGCCGCCGCCACCAGTTTGCCCAGATCGGCAGTGTTTGCGGCCATGTCCAGCACCGGAATGCCGGATCCGGCCACCACGCGGGAAAACTCCTGCACGATGATGTTGCGGATCTGGAAGCTGATCTCGTCCATGGTGAATTCGCCATCCGTCCCGACGATTTCGGACAGGAACTTGGCGGGGTCGATGACGCGTACGGAATAGGTGCCATAGGCGCGAATGCGCACCGGCCCGAATTCGGGATCGCGGCAGATGATCGGGTTTTTGGTGCCCCATTTCAGGTCGTTGAAACGGGTCGTGTTGACGAAATAGATTTCCGACTTGAAAGGGGATTTGAACCCGTGATGCCAGTGCTGAAGCGTGGTCATTACCGGCATGTTGTTGGTTTCCAACATATACAGGCCGGGGGTGAAGACATCGGCCAACTGCCCCTCGTGGACGAATACGGCGGCCTGACCTTCGCGCACGGTCAGCTTGGCGCCGTACTTGATCTCGTGGCCTTCGCGTTCAAAGCGCCAGACCATGGTGTCGCGCGTGTTGTCCGTCCAATGGATGACGTCGATGAATTCGCCTGACAGAAAGTCGAAAATACCCATGTCGGTGACCCTTTCGTGGAAATTCTAAATGATCCGCGCGGCGGCGGTTTTTTCGGTTTTGGCAAAGGCGCGCAGGGCACGCCAAACCGGCAATGCGGTGTCGGGGTCCTGCCCGTCCGACAGGCGGGCGATCTGCTGTTGATACCATGCCATCGTGCCCGCGGCATTGAGATCGCGCAGCAGCGCCAGCGGAGAGTTCGGGCCAAGCCAGCCCGGCCCCAGCGACAGCCTGCCATCGCGCGATTCCATCCGGTCCAGCGTGCCGGCCAGCAATCCGGCGGGGGCCTCGGGGGTCAGCACCAACGGGCGTGCCATGCCGATCAGGTCCACGCCATCAACCCGCGCGCGGGCCATGCCGGTGGCGCTGCGGAACCCGCCCGTGACCATGATCGGCAGGGCGGTGGCGCGGCGCAGGCGGGGGGCGAAATCCATGAAATACGCCTCGCGTGCGCGGGCGCTGTCCAGCCGCGTGGCGGAGGGGTCCAGCCGGTCGATATTCATCATGCGGGGCTGTTCGTAATTGCCGCCCGACACTTCGATGAAATCGGCACCCGCGCCTTCCAGCCACGCGGCGACCTGCACGCTGTCATCCTCGGAAAAGCCGCCACGCTGGAAATCGGTCGCGTTCAGCTTGACCCCGACGATGAACCGGGTGCCACAGGCGGTGCGGGTGCGGCGGATCAGTTCCAACAGCAGCCTTGCGCGGTCGGCCAGCGACCCGCCCCACTGGTCAGAGCGGCGGTTGGTCAGCGGTGACAGGAATTGCGAGACAAGGTAGCCATGGGCGGCGTGAACTTGCACTCCGTCAAAGCCCGCCTGCTGCGCGATGCGGGCGGCGGCGACGAAGCGGGCGATCACGTCTTCGACCTCGTCCCCGGTCATCGGGCTGGGCTTGGCAAAACGTTTGCCCATGTCCAGCCCCACGTCAGACGCGGATTTCGGGGCAGGGTTCAGAATGCGCGGCACCTGCCGGCCCGCGTGGTTCAACTGCATCAGCATCAGCGCGCCATGGCTGCGCCCCGCAGCGGCCAGATCGTGCAGCGCGGCCATCGCCGCATCGTCCTGCGGCCCGTCGATCACGATATTCCCGGCGCCTTCGCGGTGGGCGCGGTCCACCATCACGTTACCGGTGATCAGCATCCCCGCGCCGCCGGCGCCCCAACGGGCATAAAGCGTGGTCAGTTGCGGCGTGACGTGCCCGTCCGCATCGGCCAGCCCCTCGGACATGGCCGATTTCACGATACGGTTCTGCACCACCGCGCCGCAGGGCAAGGTCAGCGGCTGCGACAAAAGCTGCGAAGGTTGCGCCGCATCTTCGGTCACGACGACCCTCCGACCAGATACTCGGCCATGTCACGCAGGATCGGCCGCGCCTCTTCTTGGGTCATGCCGCCGCGCAGGCGCGGGCTATACAGCATTTTCAGCAGCATTTCGTCATGGGTGGTCAGCAGGGCAAATTCGTCGTCATCGTTGAAGATCGACGGGCGCGCCTGCGGGCTGTCATTGGCAAGGCCAAGCCCCTGGGCGATTTCCTCGTGCATGCAGGATTTGCGCAGCAGGTCGGGGTGTTCATCACGCACCAGTGCGATGGCGCGGCGGTAATCGTGGTCGTTCTGGTCCGAGGAGAACGCGATCACAAGGCAATGGATCGAGCGCGGGATATTACGCAGGATCGACAGGGAGGCCGGGTTGATGTTTGGCACGATCTCCAGCACGCGGGGGATCGCCTCGGCGCGGTCGTCCTCTCCCATCACCAGAACGTGGAAATTGGGCGAGGCATCGGACATGCCAATTGGGTGCCCCGTGACCCGTTTCAGCCGCGCGGCATAATTCGCCACGGTGGCGCGGTCGCGGGCACGTCGCTCAGCCGGAACCGAGGTGCCGAATTCCACCGTAAGCCGCACCGGCCCGGGCCAGCGGCGCAGCACACCGGGTGTATCGCGTGCCGCCTGAAGCCCCGCGCCGCGTTCGTATTCATCGAAAAACGCGATACGGGTGAAATTGCGCACCAGCATGTCCGAGGTGAAGGGCGTGTCCGGCCCGCCGCCATCCTGCCGCAGCAGGCCCTGCGCCAGCAATTCCGATTGCACGCGCGCGTAATAGGCTGATAACGCCCGGCTTTCCTGGCTTGGGCCCTGTGGTGGCTTGGGCGCCGGTTTGGGCGCGACAAGACCGGCGGGACGCTGCTGCGGCGTGACGCTGGGGCGCTTGGACAGGTCCAGACAGCCGGTCAGGGCCAGCCCCGCCGTCAATCCCACGAGTGATTTTGTCCAACGCCGCATGTTCTGCCCTCAGTTGGCCGGAACGGCGGTCGAGGCGGTGTCGCCCAGACCGGTTTTCTTGGCCTTGGCGGCGGCAAGGGTGTCGCGCAGTTCGGCTTCCATCTTCTTCAGCTCTTTTTCGGCGGCGGCGCGTTTGGCCTTGCCCTCGTCGGCAATTTGCAGGCTTTCTTCGATCGTGCCGATCAGGTCGGCATTGGCCTGTTTCACGGCCTCGATGTCGAACACGCCGCGCTCCATTTCCTCGCGGATCATCTTGTTGCTGTCGCGCAGGTTCTTGGCGTTGGCGGTCAGCAATTCGTTGGTCAGGTCATTGGCGTCGCGCACCGCGGCGGCGGCTTCGGCGCTGCGCTGGATGGTGACGGCCTGCGCCAGCTGGGTTTCCCAAAGCGGCACGGTGTTCACCAAGGTCGAGTTGACTTTCGTCACCAGCGACTTGTCGTTTTCCTGCACCAGCCGGATCGAGGGCAGCGATTGCATCGTCACCTGACGGGTCAGTTTCAGGTCATGCACACGGCGTTCCAGATCGTCGCGCGCGGCGCGCAGGTCGCGCAATTCCTGCGCCTTCATCACCTGCTCGGATTCGGGCGCGGCCTGCACCTCGGCCTCCTTGGCGGGGATGTCGTTGCTGTCCAGTTCCTTCACCTTGGCCTCGCCCGCAGCGATATACAGGGCCAACTCGTCATAGAAATCCAGCGTCTTTTCATACAGTATGTCCAGCGATTTGATATCCTTCAGCAGCTTGTGTTCATGGCTTAGAAGGTTGTCGGTGATGCGGTCGATCTGGCCCTGCACCTCTTCGAAACGGGCGGTGAATTTGGCAAAGGGCGCGGCGCGGCCCAGCAGACGTTCCCAGAAGGACCGCTTGCGGCGCACATCCAGTTCGGACACGGAAAAGCCGCGGATCGCGGTCACGATATTGCGCAGGCTGTCGCCCGCCGGGCCGACATCCTTGTTGCGCACATCGGCCAGCATCGCCTGGGAAATCACCTGCAATTCCGCCTGCGCGGCCGACCCGAAGGACACGATGGAATTGGTGTCGGTCATGTCCAGTTCGGACATGCGCTTGCGGATCGCTTCGGATTGGGGCGCGTCGGCGGCCTCCAGCGGGACGATTTCCTCGGGCTTGCCCGGTTCGGGCAGGACCACGGCGTTGACCTCTTCGACCAGGGCCAGCGTTTCCTGGGCTTTCTCGCGGATATTGGCAGACATATCGTATCCCTCTCATGGGTGGGGCGACATGCCCCTGTTCACTGTTATTCGGCTATTCGGTGTGCAGGCCTTCGCGCTGCAAACGGTCGCGCAGCACGTCGATTTCCACGGTCAGATCGGTGCGGTCATCGACCAGCATCCTGGATGTGCGGGCGGCAAAATTCTGTTCCAAGTCGTCCAGCAGGGCGGCGTAATCGGCGCGGGCCTGCGGGTCGCGGGTGCGCCCGTAAATATCGGCAAACTTCACCGTCGCGTCACGCGCCCCCATCAAGTAGACCGACAGGTACTTGCGCGCGGCGGTCAGGTCGCGCGGGTCATCCTCGACCGTGCGGAACAGATCACGGGCGGTGGCCTGGAACTGCTCCAGCCGCCGCGCCATCTGGCGGTCGCCGGCGCGGGACATGGCATCGGTCATCTCGGCCAGGTGCTTTTCGGCTACGTCCACGGCGCGGGCCACGCGGTCGGTCTGGAACTGGCCGATGCCTTCCATCCCCTTGTTTTTCAACGGATCAGGGCCAAAGGCGAACAGATGCAGCGCCGCGCCCACCACAAGATAAATCAGCGGCGCGGCGATCCCGCCCGTGGCGGCGAAGCCTGCGATGGCAAGGCCAAGGCCGGTCAGAAGGCTGCCTGCGATCTTGCGAGGAAAGGCAGGGCGGCGTGCGACCTTGCGCGCCTCGTATGCTTCTTGCGCGATCAGACCTTCGCGGGTCAGCCAGGCGGCCAGCAGTAGCGTGCCAAGCGCGGCAAGGTTCAGCGCCATGGCCGTCGGGCCATTGCCAAAAGCCTGCAAAATCAGCGGCAAGGGGGCAAGGAACAGAAGGTTCACGCGCCCGCCCGCGCGGGTGCGGCGGGCCATTTTCGCGGGGGATTGGTTCGCAGTGCGTGGTGCGTCGGGCGCGCCTTTGGGGGCGCTGCCATCGGGGCTGTATTTTCCGCCAAAACGCTGCGCCATCACACGCTCCCCGCGATCGCCACATAGAGGATCAGCAAGACCAGCAAAAAGAACGCCAGTTTCTGTAGCGCGGTATCGGTCATTCAGCCCCCCGAAGTCACCTTACAAGGCCAAACTTATGTGCTTTGCCCACGGGTTGCTAGGGGGAACTGCCCCATGACTTACCCCTTTCGGTCGCGCGGCGGTTTCGCGGGGCCGCCGCTGCGTGGTTTGCCGGTTTTGAAACCGCCGCCCTCGCTGCGGGCATCGCTGCGCGGGGCGGGCTTGCCGCCGAGTTTTCCGCCGGGCCTGGACATGGGCTTCGACATGGGCTTCGACAGGGGTTTGCCGCGCGCCGGGCGGCTGCCCATATCGGTCAGGTCGGTGCCGCGCGGCGGGCCTGGTTTGCGGCTGCGCGTGACCTTGGTGCCGGATTTCGTGCCGGTACGCGGCGTCGCTGCGGGTTCTTCTATCTCGATCCCCAGCTGGTCGCGCAGAACCTTGCGGCGGATCTCCTCGACCTCGCCTTCCTTCAGCTTGCCCAGCTGGAACGGGCCATAGGACACGCGGATCAGACGGTTCACGTTGAAACCGATTTCGGCCAGCGCGCGGCGAATCTCGCGGTTCTTGCCTTCGCGCAAGCCAATGGTCAGCCATGCGTTCGCGCCTTGCTGGCGGTCCAGCGTCACTTCCATCGGCTGAAAATGTTCGCCATCGGCGACGATGCCCTTGCGCAAAGGCTCCAACGCGTCCTCGGTAACGCGGCCATTGACGCGCACGCGGTAGCGCCGCAGCCAGCCGGTCGCGGGCAATTCCAGCTGGCGTTTCAGCCCGCCATCATTGGTCAGCAGCAGCAGCCCTTCGGAATTCAGGTCAAGCCGCCCAACGGTTATCACGCGGGGCAGATCGGCGGGCAGGCGGTCGAAAATCGTCTCGCGGCCCTGTTCGTCGCTGTTGGTGGTCACAAGGCCGGTAGGCTTGTGATACATCCACATGCGCGGCGGCTCCGGCGGGTTCAGCGGCTTGCCGTCCACGCTGATCTTGTCACCTGGCCCGACATTCAGCGCGGGGCTGTCGATCACCTTGCCGTTCACCGAAACGCGCCCTGCCTCGATTATCTTTTCCGCCTCGCGGCGGGATGCGACACCGGCGCGGGCGATGACCTTGGCGATGCGGTCACCTGCGGGCGTTTCGCCGGATTTCGCGGCGGATTGTGGGGCGGGTTTTCGGGGCGCTTTGCTCATGTTCTGGCCATAGCCCAGAATCAGGGCTTGCGAAAGCGCGTATCGCGGGGCAATCGGGTGGGCATGGTGTTTGACAGCTACATGGGGTTGGCCCTAGCCGAGGCAGAGGCCGCAGGCGCGCGCGGTGAGGTGCCGGTGGGCGCGGTCGTCGTTGCGCCGGATGGAACGGTGGTTGCCAAGGCGGGCAATCGCACCCGCGAATTGAACGACCCCACCGCCCATGCTGAAATTCTGGCGATTCGCAAAGCCTGCGCTGCCGCCGAGTCCGAAAGGCTGCCCGGCCATGCGCTATACGTGACGCTGGAGCCGTGCCCGATGTGCGCCATGGCTATTTCAGCGGCCCGTATCGCGCGGCTGTATTACGGCGCGTCCGACCCGAAATCGGGCGGCGTGGCGCAAGGGCCGCGCGTCTTCACGCATCCGCAATGCCACCACGTGCCCGAGGTCTATGACGGTATCGGTGCCGCACGGGCCGAGGCATTGCTCGCCGAATTTTTCGCCGCCCGCCGAGGGGAGGAGCGGAATTCGTAACGAATTCCGCCCCGAATTTTGGGAAAAATTCGGCCGCGTCGGGTCAGATGGTGATTGCTTCCATCACCTCGGGTTCGATCACATGCACACCGGGCAGCGCCTTGGTCAGCGCGTCGGCGGATTGCTCCAGCAAGGGGAAGGTGCGGTAGTGGCAGGGGATCACGGTCGAGAAATCGAAGAACTTCTTGGCGGCATAGGCCGCGCCTTCCATATCCATGGTGAAATGCCCGCCCGCGCAAAGCAGCCCGATATCCGGCGCATAGCGGTCTGCGATCACGCCCATGTCGGCCATCACATCGGTATCGCCGCTGAAATAGACGGAATGCCCTTCGCCGCGGATGATCAGCCCGGCCTCGCCGCCGGCATAGCTCGGCAGCCCCTCGCCAAAGTCGATAGACGACGAATGCACCGCGTTCACCATGGTCACGCGCACATCGCCAAGGGTGATCGTGCCGCCCTTGCCATAGCCGACGACATCCGCGCCCTCGGCCCCGACCCATTTCGACAGCTCGTGGATGCAATAGACGGTGATGCCCAGTTCCGATGCGATGCTGACGGCGTTGCTGGCATGATCGCCATGCCCGTGGGACAAGAAGATCGCGGTCGCGCCCTTGACTGCCTCGGCATGTTTGTCTTGCGGAAACATGGGGTTGCCCGTCAGCCACGGGTCGATAAGCAACACCTGGTCGCCGATTTCGATGCGGAAACTGGAATGGCCCAGCCAGATGATCTTCATTGGAATCCTCCTGTCTGTTAATGCTCAGTGTAGCACGGCAAACTAATGCTCAGTGTAGCACGGCAAACGCGATTGGAAAGGTAGAAGCGATGGATTGGGCCACACAGGTGGACAGCTATTGTGAAAGGTTGGGGCCGGGATTGTGGGCCGAGCCGCTGAATGCGCTGACCAATGGGGCCTTCGTGCTGGTGGGGCTGTGGATGTTCTGGCGGTCCGGCGGGCTGCCCATGGCGCGCGTCCTGTCGGCCATGATTGTTGCCATCGGCATCGGATCGGGCCTGTTCCACACCTATGCGACAAGGTGGGCCGGACTGGCCGATGTGCTGCCGATCCTGGGTTTCATCCTGACCTATATCTTCGCGATCCACCGCGATGTCTGGCGCCAGGGCGCGCTGGCCTCCATGTTGTTCACCGCCGGTTTTATCCCCTTTGCCGCCGTCACCGTGCCCCTGTTCGCGGTGGTCCCCGGCCTTGGCTCCTCTGCCGGATATGCGCCCGTGCCGCTGTTGATCGCCATTCACGCATGGCTTTTGCGCCCCGCGCCCGTTGCGCGCGGGCTGGCCATCGGGGCGATTCTGCTGACGCTTTCCATCACATTCCGCGCCATTGATATGCCCCTGTGCGGCGTCATCCCCATCGGCACGCATTTTCTGTGGCACCTTCTCAATGCCGTCATGTTGGGTTGGATGATCGCGATATACCGCCGCCACATGCTTGCAGCGGCCCCCGCGCGGCGCTAAACGCGGGGCAAGACCCGAAACAGACGGAGGCATCCCATGTCCATCGACCTCGAAACCGCTGCCCGCGTGGCCAAACTGGCCCGCATCAAGGTGGAAGAGGACCAGCTTCCCGCGCTGGCCGAAGAGTTCAACACCATCCTTGGCTTTATCGAACAGCTGGGCGAAGTGGATGTCGAAGGGGTAGAGCCGATGACCTCGGTCACGCCGATGGCGCTGAAGCGGCGCGAAGATATCGTCACCGATGGCGGAATGCAGGACAAGATCCTGAAAAATGCGCCCGACGCCCGCGAAGGTTTTTTCGCCGTCCCCAAAGTGGTGGAGTAAGACATGACCGACCTGAACACGCTGACCCTTGCCGAAGCCCGCGACAAGCTGCGCGCCAAGGACGTGACCTCTGTCGAGTTGACCGAGGCGTGCCTGAAAGCCGCGGGCGCAGCCGGCAAGCTGAACGCCTTTGTCCATGACACGCCCGACATCGCGCTGGCGCAGGCCAAGGCCGCTGACGAACGGATCGCCAAGGGAGATGCGCCCGCCATGTGCGGCCTGCCGATTGGCGTCAAGGATCTGTTCTGCACCAAGGGCGTGCCGTCGCAGGCAGCCTCGCGCATCCTTGAAGGGTTCAAGCCAGAATACGAATCCACCATTACTGGCCAGCTGTTCGATGCGGGCACCGTGATGCTGGGCAAGCTGAACATGGATGAATTCGCCATGGGGTCGTCCAACGAAACCAGCGTTTACGGCAATGCCGTGAACCCGTGGAAGGTGGACGACCGCGAATTGACGCCGGGTGGATCGTCGGGCGGGTCCGCATCCGCCGTGGCGGCCGACCTGTGCCTTGCGGCCACCGGCACCGATACCGGCGGCTCGATCCGCCAGCCCGCTGCCTTCACCGGCATCGTGGGGATCAAACCGACCTACGGGCGCTGTTCGCGTTGGGGTGTTGCGGCGTTCGCGTCCTCGTTGGACCAAGCAGGCCCGATGACCAAAACCGTGCGCGACGCGGCGATCATGTTGGAGGCCATGTGCGGGCATGATGCCAAGGACAGCACATCCGCCAATCTGCCTGTGCCCGATTTCGAGGCGATGCTGACCGGCGACATCAAGGGCAAGAAGATCGGTATCCCGCGCGAATACCACATGGACGGAATGCCCGAAGAGATCGAGGCGCTGTGGGCCGATGGCCGCAAGATGCTGGAATCCGCAGGGGCCGAAATGGTCGATATTTCCCTGCCGCACACCAAATACGCGCTGCCCACCTATTATGTGATCGCCCCGGCCGAGGCGTCGTCGAACCTGGCCCGCTATGATGGCGTGCGCTATGGGCACCGCGCCACGCTGGCCGCGGGCGACGGCATCAACGAAATGTATGAAAAGACCCGCGCCGAAGGTTTCGGCCACGAGGTTCAGCGCCGCGTCATGGTCGGCACCTATGTGCTGTCTGCCGGTTTCTACGACGCTTACTATAACCGCGCCCGCAAGGTGCGTGCCCTGATCAAGCGCGATTTTGACGACGCATTCGCCGCAGGCATCGACGCGATCCTGACCCCCGCGACGCCGTCCCCTGCCTTTGGCCTGGGCGAGATGATCGACGCCGATCCGGTGCAAATGTACCTGAACGACGTGTTCACCGTCACGGTCAACCTTGCCGGCCTGCCGGGCATCGCCGTACCCACCGGTCTTGATGCCAAGGGCCTGCCGCTTGGCCTGCAACTGATCGGCCGCCCGTGGGAAGAGGGCGATCTGCTGAATACCGCCTATGCGCTGGAGCAGGCCGCCGGGTTTGTGGCAAAACCGCAAAAGTGGTGGTAAATCCGGCGTGAGGGTGCTGCCCAAAGCGGCCCCGGCG
The DNA here is from genome assembly GCA_002366795.1 of Rhodobacteraceae bacterium UBA3069. Taxonomy (GTDB): domain Bacteria; phylum Pseudomonadota; class Alphaproteobacteria; order Rhodobacterales; family Rhodobacteraceae; genus UBA3069. The sequence continues at coordinate 28,464 of DFBX01000085.1, forward strand.
TGATACCGACGTATTATCGACGCGATACCGACAGGGCCAAACCCTGTCGGTCATTGCGTTTTGCAGGATGAAAAAAGCAGGACGATTTTTATGCGTATCCGGATGATTGGGCTGACTGTAATGGGGGCGATGACCCTCGCCGCATGTGATCCGACCGTGCCCGACAGCGGGGCCGGTGTGGGTTTCGGCAGTTACGAAGAATATCAGCGCAAGCAAGCCGCGCGTGACGCGCAATTGGCCGGGCAGGCCGTGCCGCCCGCACCCGGCGTGACCGTGCAGCCGATCAGTCCGGGCACCACGCCCGCCGCGCGGCTGGCCGCCACCGCATCCGCCGCACCGCAAACCGATGCCGAACGGCTGGCTTCAGAAACCGCTGCGGCGCTGAATTCGGGCCAGCAACCGGTGCAGGCCAGCCCCTCGAACCCGCCGCCGCCCCTGTCGGGTGGCAATGCGGGCATCTCGAACGAGAACAATTTCGAAGCCGTGGACGCGGTCCGCTCGATCGAGGATGACAAGGCGCACCTGGCCCAGATCCGTGCGCAATACGAGGTGGTGCAACCCACCGCGCTGCCCTCGCGCAGCGGCACGTCCGGCCCGAATATCGTGGAATACGCGTTGAACGCGCGCAATTCGCTGGGGGAAAGCATCTATCGCCGCTCGGGCTTCAACGCGCAGTCCAAGTTTCAGCGCAACTGCGCCAAATACCCTTCGCCGGACCTCGCGCAAGAGGATTTCCTGGCCAAGGGCGGGCCTGAAAAAGACCGTTTGGGGCTGGACCCCGATGGCGACGGGTTCGCCTGTTCGTGGGATCCGACCCCGTTCCGCAAGGCGCGCGGCTGATCCATGATCCTGCCTGACGGCCCGCCGGTCACGCCCGCGCCCACATCGTGCCACACGGCGCGGCGGGGCGGGGCGCTGCCCGACATGATCGTCATCCACTACACCGCGATGGACGGGGCCGAGGCCGCGCTGGACCGCCTGTGCGATCCCGCGTTCGAGGTATCGGCCCATTACCTGATCCGCGATGACGGTCATATCTGGCAGATGGTGGACGAAGACCAGCGCGCGTGGCACGCGGGGGCAGGCGCTTGGGGCGGTGTGACGGATGTGAACTCCCGCTCTGTCGGGATCGAGCTGGACAACCGCGGCGATGCCCCCTTTGCCGAGCCGCAGATGCAGGCGCTTTTGGCGCTGCTGCCGGGCATCATGGCCCGCTGGAACGTGCCGCCTGAACAGGTGATCGGCCATTCCGACATGGCACCGGGCCGCAAGATTGATCCGGGGCCCCATTTCGACTGGCCGCGCCTTGCCGCCAAGGGGCTGTCGATCTGGCCCGAAGGGCGCGCCGCGCCGGGGGATTTCATCAGCGATACCAAAGCGTTCGGCTATGTTCTTCCCATCGCATGTGAAGACCCCGAAACCCTTGTGCTTGATGCCTTCCGCCTGCGGTTCCGGCCTTTCCACACCGGTCCGCTGGATGACACCGACCGCGCCATCATGGCTGAACTCGCCGCACGCTGGCCCGTTGACCGCGGGGCACAAAGCGCCTAGATCGCTTGGGCGCGGAGAGCTGGATGGCCGCGGGGGGCAACCTTCGAGGAAAGTCCGGACTCCACAAGGCAACGGTGCCGGGTAACGCCCGGCCGGGGAAACCCGAGGGAAAGCGCCACAGAAAACAAACCTCCCTTGCGCCTCGCTTGCGATACGCCGGGGGAAGGGTGAAAAGGTGGGGTAAGAGCCCACCGGGGGGCTGGCAACAGCGCCCGCATGGCAAGCCCCACCGGGAGCAATGCCGAATAGGAACCTCGCGCGGGCTGATCGGGCAACCGATATCGCCGCAGGGCACGCCTTGGCCCAGAGGTTCGGGTTGGCAGCTATAGGCCACGGGGCAATCCGTGGTTCAGAGGAATGGTCATCCAGAGGGGGCAACCCCTTGGACAAAATCCGGCTTATAGGCTCTCCGCGCATATCATCGCCCATTTCCCGTCCGGCCACGCCCTTGCTTGCATGCGGGCAGGGCGCGCCCTATCTCTTTGGCGAACGGTGATTTTTCTGAAGGGTAGGGGTCATGCAGGATCGCAAAGGGCGCGGCGTCAGCCACAGCGAAAGCCACGGGTTGGCCTATGCCAGCGAGCTGGAGGGCCATTTGAAGTGGCTGGACAGCTTTACATCTGCCGCGCTGGGCGTGCTTGCCGTGGCCTCTGGCATCTACACCTATCTTGGGGTGTCATCGCTGCTGGATGATACTGGCGCTTTGGGGTTCTTTGCGGCGTTGGCCTATTCCACCGCCGTGTCGGTCGGCATCTTCGTGTTCTGGTCCTACCTGATGCGGCTTTTGCCTGCGGTCAGAACGGCAGCCACGCGGATCGGGCTGCTGCTGTCGATGGGGCTGGGGTCGCTGGCGATTGTCGCCATGTCCAGCTGGCTGAACGCGGCGGCCTTGGCGGGGGCCGCAGCGGTCGAACAGCACCTTGCGACCACCGTGCAGGAATACCAGACCGCGCTGGAGCGTTCCAATACCATCGCCATTTCCGCACAAAGCCTTGAGCGTGACGTGGCCCGTGTGCGCCAATCCTTCGAAGACCTGTCCGAACAAGAAGCTGCCGGCAGCTTGTCGGGCCTAGCCGGGCGCGGTGCCGTTTTCCGCGTGCTGCGCCAAAAGGCGGACGAGCTGGCCGGGCTGGAGGCGCAGATCGCCAGCCAGACCCCCTTGGTCGAGGCCGCATTCGACGAGGGAAACGAGATCCTGCGCGACATGCGCGCGCTGACCGTCGCACCGGGGCCGGTCGATGACCGCTCGGTCGAGTTTTCCGAGGCCGCCGTGCGGCTGGCCGGTCTGATTGCCCAATTGCGGCAATTGTCCGTGGCCCCGCTGGTGGACCGCGCGGCCAAGGATCTGTCGGCCTCGGTCGTGTTGCCGGAACTGGACGGGGGCAGCGCGGGCAGCCGCGACGCACAATCGGCCACCATCGGATCGGTGCTGGAGGTGCTGCAACAGCGCGCGCAAACCCTTGAAAGCGCGGCGCAATCGGTGATCTCCATGACGCCGCCGCCGGAAACCACCTACACCCCGATCTCCACCGCCGATGCGGTGATCCGATACGCTGGCAATTTCGTGCCCAGCTGGGCCGGGGCCATTGCCATCGACCTGCTGCCCGCCGTTCTGGTGTTCATCCTGATGGTCACACAATCGGCGATCCGCGCGGGTCGCAGCCCCGCCCCGGTCGAATCGACCCTGACCATTGCCGAATTGCGCGGGGCGCTGAACGCCATGCGCGAGATGGAGGATGACCTGCATCACGCCGCCGAGGCCGAGGCCCGCATCAGGGGCCGCGCCACCCTGAACGGCAAGGAAGGCACCGAGGCGGACAAATGAACCGCTTGAAACGGCTTGGCGGGATCAGCGCGGGATCGGTCATTCGCGGCGTGCTGTGGACCCAAATCGCCATGGGGCTGTTCTTGGTGCTGGCCGATATCGGGCCAACCCTGCCGCAGCTTCTGTCGCCGTCACGCGCGCCGGGAATGGACGCGCCCGTGGCACCCGGCGACCAGACCCGCCGCTATGATCCCGCTGCGTGGCCGGATGGGCCGAATGCCCCGACGCGGCCCTATGACATGCCCGCGAACCTGCCCTCGCGGCTTATGTTCGACATCAGCGGAACAGATGACGCCGCGCTGCTGACCATGATCGGCGGTATCCGCGAGGGCGACGCGGACCGCTTCTCTGACTGGCTGGCGGAACAGGATAATGTGCCCACCCGCGTGACCCTGAATTCCCCCGGCGGGTCAGTGTCCGACGCCTTGGCCATCGGCATCCGCCTGCGCGAAGACAAGCGTGAAACGCAGGTCATGGCGGGCGACATTTGCATGAGCGCCTGTCCCTACATCCTTGCGGCGGGCACGGCGCGGCGCGTGGCGACAGATGCCGCCGTGGGCGTCCACCAACATTATTTCGGCGAAAACACCATGCTGCCCGCCTTTGTCGCGGTCGAACAGATCCAGCGCGGGCAGGGCAAGGTGATGGAATACCTAGACCGGATGGGGATTGACCCGATGCTGATGAAACTCGCTCTCGCCACCCCGCCGGACGAGATTTACGTGCTGGTCCCCGACGAGCTGGAGCAATACCGGATAGCGACCGAAATCTTGAAGTGATCCTGCACTGCGCGGGCCGGAATTCCCCGCCAATTTGTCTTCGGATTGTTGCGCGATCAGTGCTAGGGTTAGTCCAGTAATATGGAGGGATAATCATGAGTTTCGTCAAGACATTGGCCACATTGGCCGTCGGTTTCGCCACTGCCAAGGGCATCCAGAAGGTCAAGGACATGGGCGGCACCGACGCACTGCGCGACAAGATGAAAAGCGCCGGAGAGCCGGGCGGCATGGCCGATGACGTGGCTGCCATGGCGCAGAAAATGGGCCTTCCGGTCCAGCAGGAACAACTGCGCGGCCTGTTCGCCAAGTTCGGCGGCACCGCCGCTGGCGCGTCGGAGCAGGCCGAGGCAGGGCTTGGCAACCTGATGGGCATGATGGGCGCGGGCGCGGCTGGCCTGGGCGGCATGGTCAGCGCCATGACCGCCGGCACCGCTCTGGGCGAGATGAACGAGGAAAACGCCCGCCTGATGATCCGCGCCATGATCCAGGCCGCCAAGGCGGACGGGGAAATCGACGCCGACGAGCGCAAGAAAATACTGGACCAGCTGGACGATGCCAGCGACGAGGAAATCGCCTTTGTCGAGGCCGCGCTGGACGCGCCCGTCGACGTAGAGGCGCTGGCCGCCGACGCACAGGGCAGCATGAAGGGGCAGGTGTATCGCGCCGCGCTGATGGCGGTTTTGGTCGATACCCCCGCCGAAAAGGCCTATCTGTCGGCGCTCGCATCTGCGTTTGGCCTCGATGCCGAGGAGGTCGCGGAAATTCATGCCTCGATGGGGCATCCGGCTCCCTGATCGGCAAGGTTTTCATCCCGCCCGCACCGTTGCGGGCGGGAATCTGGCGCGCCGCCGGTGATTGGCAGTTGACACCTGCCACCAGCCGCGTAAAAGGCGGGCTTCAAGGATTCCACGGGCGGCCCGACTGACCCGTTTAGACGAGACTGGAGTTATAACATGGCGAAGCCGACGACGATCAAAATCCGTCTGAACTCGACCGCAGGCACGGGCCACTTCTATGTGACCAAGAAGAACGCCCGCACCATGACCGAGAAGATGGTTGTGCGCAAATACGACCCCGTCGTGCGCAAGCATGTCGAATACAAGGAAGGCAAGATCAAGTAAGATCTGCCCCTTGCGGACAATCAAAGGCCACGCCTTCGCGCGTGGCCTTTTGCGTCTGTAAACCCCTTTGGATCGGCCATATCATCCCGGTCAGGAACGGAGGTTCGAATGCCCCGCGAAGGACATTTCATTACCCGCACGGGATGGCTGCGCGCGGCCATTCTGGGCGCGAATGACGGGATCGTTTCTACCGCGTCCTTGCTGGTGGGGGTCGTGGCCGCAGGGATGGACCGCAGCGGCATTTTGCTGGCTGGCCTGGCCGGCCTGACCGCTGGCGCGTTTTCCATGGCGGCGGGGGAATATGTTTCCGTCTCGGCCCAGACCGATGTGGAATCCGCCGACCTGGAACGCGAGCGCATCGCGCTGGAAGAAGACCCCGAATACGAGCTGCAAGAGCTGGCCGAAGGGTTCGAGGCACGGGGCGTTTCCGCTGACCTGGCCGTGCAGGTCGCCCATGAGATGACCGCCCATGACGCGCTGGATGCCCATGCCCGCGAGGAGTTGGGCCTGACCGACCAGTCCGGAAGCCGCCCGCTGGAGGCCGCGCTTGCCTCGGCCCTGGCCTTTGCCACGGGGGCGGCGCTGCCCCTGATTGCGGTAATCATTGCGCCGATGACCTGGCGCAGCTTTGCCGTGGTCGTGGTGTCGCATATGGCGCTGATTCTTTTGGGGAGCGTCGGCGCGCGTCTTGGCGGCACGCCGGTCTGGCCGGCCGTGTTGCGCGTGGTGTTCTGGGGGGCGCTTGCCATGGCCGTCACTGCGGCGGTGGGGCGGCTGTTCGGCGTGATGGTCTAGACGCATTCATACTTCAGGGATCGCCA
>DFBX01000092.1 GCA_002366795.1 Rhodobacteraceae bacterium UBA3069
GTAACCAAGGCGGAAAACCACTTAGAAAACGCCCGGAACCTATTCAGATCAACCGAACCACCTCTGGCCTTCGGAATGGTTGCGGCGGCGATTTCGACAAAATCATCGAACTCGCTGTGCAGGAACAACTCTTTCGCCTTTTCGAAAATCGCAACCGGTTCGGCTCCGCTCATTTACACACTGGCTGCGGCCCATACGGGGGCCGCAGCTAATGTCAGTATCACAGCAAGCCGTTTCATTTCGGCATCAAGGCCCAGTAATCCAGGTCCAGCAGCACGTCGGGCAGGTATTTGCCGTCTTCACCCTTCAGCGCGAATGGCTCACCACCGCGCGTTGCCACCAGCCGCAGCCGGATCGCGCCGACACCCGGCACGCCGGTGTCGGCCTTGTCCAGCACTTCGGACCATGCTTTGACGGTCAGCCCGCTGAAACAGGGATTTGCGTGCGCGCCGCCGTTCAGGCCGACGATCATCTGCGCATTGGCCAGCCCGTTGAAGGACAGCGCCCGCGCCATGGAAATGACGTGACCGCCATAGATCAGGCGCTGCCCGTCGGGGCGGAAGGTGGCGTCGAAATGCACCTTGGCGGTGTTCTGCCACAGGCGCGTGGCGATCATGTGCTCGGCCTCTTCGATGGTGACGCCATCGACGTGGTCGATCTGCTCGCCCACCTCGTAATCGCCCCAGCGGTGCGGCTCTCCTGCCTGCGTGAAATCGTAACCCGTAAAATCAAGCCCCTCGGGGATGGTCAGGTCATCCACCGACAGCACCTTTTTCAGATCGGGCACAACGGCGTCGGGCGCGGGCGCGTCCAGATCGTTTTTGCGCACCATGACCCAGCGGACATAATCCATGACCACTTCGTCGCGTTGGTTCATCCCGCGCGTGCGCACATAGACCACGCCGGTTTTCCCGTTCGAGTTCTGCTTCAGCCCGATCACTTCCGAGCTGGAGCGCAGCGTGTCGCCGGCATAGACCACTCTCAACCAGCGACCCTCGGCATAGCCAAGGTTGGCGACCGCGTTCAGCGACACATCCGGCACGGTCTTGCCGAACACCACGTGGAAAGCGGCCAGATCGTCCAGCGGGCTTTCCGGCAAGCCTGACGCCCGCGCAAATTCATCAGACGAATACATAGCATGACGCGCGGGATAGAGCGCGTGATACAGCGCCCGTTCCCCGGCGCCCACGGTGCGCGGCACCGCGTGGTCAATCACCTGTCCCAGCTTGTAATCTTCGAAAAAACGGCCCGGATTGGTCTTAGCCATCAATGTTCTCCCAGCTTGGTGTCGCGTGTATAGGTGCCTTGCGCCTCTTTCACGACGGCCTGTCCGCAGCGCATGACACCATTGGCGGCATCGAAGGCATAGGTGGGTTGCCCGTGCAATTCCCAGCCCTTGTTCAGCGCGTCCGTGACCTTGTGGCAAAAGGCGGATGTGTCATCCTCGGTCAGAAAACGGTATAGTTTCATGTGCTTACCTCAGCCCGGAAAGGGCGAAACACCCAAGTAAAGGTGGATACCCGCGATCATGACAAAGGCGACCACGGTGGCGATATAGACGATCACGTCGCGTTTCGAGCTACCTGGTTCCTTAGGCACCCAAACCTCGGCCCGGTTGATCAGCACCACCTCGGCCACGGCCCAGAACAGCATGGTGCCGAACAGGATGATCGAGGCCAGATCGCCATTCACCAACAGGTGCGCCACGGCCCAGATTTTCACGGATGCCAGCTGCGGATGCCGGAACCGCGCGCGCAGCCGGCCCTTGGATTCGGACACGGCAAAAAAGAATAGCGCCACCAGCATCAGCAGGTTGTTCAGATGCACGGTCCAGCTGGGCGGCACCCAGACGTTGATGAACTCCGCCTGCCGGTAGCCAAGGATGATCAGCACCAAGCCGACAATCAGCAGCACCGCCACCATACCCTTGCCCGCATTCCCCAGCCGATCACGGGCGGCGGGGGCGATGCGTTTGAACAGATGTGCGCCGACCCAAAGGATCAGGCCGAGGATAAGAAGGGGCATGGTTTACTCCGCTTGCTGGCGCGGATCGCTCCGCCGCCTTTTCTATGCGCGGATTACTCCGCCGCTGTTGCCGCCACGGTCGAGGCCAAGGCAAGAATCTTCTTCGCGGTCTCAACATGCAGGTTTTCGACGATTTTACCATCCACAACGGCAACGCCTTGGCCTGTGCGCTCGACCTCTTCAAAGGCTTCGATCTGGCGGCGGGCCAACTCGATTTCCGCATCCGAAGGGGCGAAACATTCATTGGTCACGGCCACCTGCGCGGGGTGGATCAGCGTTTTTCCATCATAACCCAGATCACGGCCCTGCTCGCATTCGGCGCGCAGGCCTTCCTCGTCAAGGTATTGATTGTAAACGCCATCCAGCGCGATCACACCGTGGGCACGCGCCGCCATCAGGATGGTTTGCAGCGCCAGCTGCATGGGCAGGCGGTCGGCGCGGAAGCGGCAGTTCAATTCCTTGGCCAGATCGTTGGTGCCCGCGACAAAGCCCTTGATCTGCGGGTGCGCGGCGATTTCCATGGCGTTCATGATGCCGGCGGGGGTTTCCATCATCGCCCAGATCGCCTTGTCAGCGCCGATGATATCAGCCAGCGCCTGCACGTCCGCCGCGCTGCCCACTTTCGGCAGCAGGAAGGCATCGACATCGGCGCCTTTCAACGCCAGCGCGTCGTCGCGGCCCCATTCGGTATCCAACCCGTTGATGCGGACGATCTTGGCGCGGCTGCCATAGCCGCCCTGTGCCAGCGCCGCGTTCAGCGTGTCGCGCGCGGCGACCTTGGCGTCGGGGGTCACGGCATCTTCCAGATCGAACAGGATCGCGTCCACCGGCAGGCCGCGGGCCTTGTCCAGCGCCCGGTCTTTCGAGCCGGGGATATAAAGAGCGGAGCGGTAGGGGCGTGCGGTCTGGTCCATGAATCTCTCCCGTAATTTTCTTGCGCAGGGATGCCACAGGGGCTTGCATTGTTTCAACCCGCTTTTCGCCGCATCGCAGAAATAACCGTGCGACAAACGCCGTTTGCCACAATCCTGCCCATTACCTTTCGGTGCGTTAACCATTCTTGAACCGTTACTGCGCCAATCTTGATCCATCGAATGCGACGGGAGGGCCGTCCGGCTGGCCAGTCGGAGCGAACGGAAAAATAGCCCGCATTCGGTCGGACTTGGATATTTGGGCGCGCCTTTGCCGGAAAACCGGACAGGCCAATGGGCGCGGACCAAGGCAAAAGGTTGAGACGATGAAACGAATTGCTGTGATTGGCGCCCTTGTGTTGGGCGTGGTGGCCGGCCCCTCTGCGGCGCAAACCGCACGCAACTGTGCGCCCCGCGACACCGTGGTGGACCGTCTGGCCGATAAATACGGCGAAACCCGCCAATCCATCGGGTTGGGCGCAAACAACGCCATGGTCGAGGTGTTCGCCTCGGACAAAACCGGCACATGGACCATCACCGTAACCATGGCCACGGGGCTGACCTGCCTTGTTGCCAGTGGACAGGCCTATGAAACACTGGCCGAAAACCTGCCCGCCAAGGGCAATGATGCGTGACAATCCGGGCGGGCTTTACGTTAGCCCGTCCAGTATCAGCTTGATCCCCGTGACGGTCAGCAACACATAGGTCAGCGCGAAAAACGCGCGTTCCGGCACCAGATGATGCGCCTTGACCCCCAACCACGCGCCCAGAACGGCGACCGGTGCAAGGATCAGATCCGCCAGCAATGTCTGGGCCGTGAATATCCCCAAAAACGCATAGGGCACGAATTTCGCAATATTCACGGCCCAGAACAAAATCACCGTGGTCGCCTGATATTGCGTTTTACCCAGCCCCCGCGACAGCAGCCAGACGGCGGCGGGTGGCCCGCCTGCGTGGCTGACAAAACTGGTAAACCCCGTCAGCACCCCCCAGATCGCACCGGCCCAAACCGGCAATTCCCGCCCCGCCGGACGGATCAGCCGCAATTTCAACCCCATCTGCCAAATCACAAATCCAACCGAGATTCCCCCGATCAGCAGTCGGAAAATATCCGGTTCGGCCACGCGATACAGCAGCGCCCCCAACGCCACACCGGGCAGCGCGCCCAAAATCAAAAGCCGCGCGTCGGGCCAGCTCCATTTGGCCCAATAGGGCCGCAAATTGGCCAGGTCGATCAGCATTAGCAGCGGCAGCATGATGCCCAAAGCGGTCCCCGGTTCCAGCCAGATCGCCAGAATCGTGGCCGCAGCAAAAGCTGCACCAGACCCGAAACCGCCCTTGGATATGCCCGCAAAAAGAACAGCGGGCACAGCAACCGCGAAAAAGCCAAGATCGAACAAATTCGCGCCACCCCATGCTAAACACCTGTTACAAAACAAATAAACACGCATTCACCCCCTTGTCACGTAAAGGTTGCGTTAGGGGTATCACTGCTGCTCCCCTTGCGCGAACCCCACCAACGGGCTAGGGGAAGCGCGCAATTTCAACCGGACCGGAGAAAATTCCATGGCCAGACCCAAGATTGCCCTTATCGGCGCAGGTCAGATCGGCGGCACGCTCGCCCACCTCGCAGCCATCAAAGAACTGGGCGACGTTATCCTGTTCGACATCGCCGAAGGCACCCCCGAAGGCAAAGCGCTCGACATCGCAGAATCCGGCCCCTCAGAAGGCTTCGACGCCAAGCTGCGCGGCACGCAGGATTACGCAGATATCGCAGGCGCCGACGTGTGCATCGTCACCGCAGGCGTGCCCCGCAAGCCGGGCATGAGCCGCGACGACCTGCTGGGCATCAACCTGAAGGTCATGAAATCCGTGGGCGAGGGCATCGGCCACCACGCACCGGACGCGTTCGTGATCTGCATCACCAACCCGCTGGACGCGATGGTCTGGGCACTGCAACAATTCTCTGGCCTGCCCGCGAACAAGGTTTGCGGTATGGCCGGCGTTCTGGATTCGGCACGCTTCCGCCACTTCCTGGCCGAAGAATTCAACGTGTCGATGAAAGACGTCACGGCGTTTGTTCTGGGCGGTCACGGCGACACCATGGTGCCGTCCGTGCGTTACTCGACGGTTGCAGGCATCCCCCTGCCCGATCTGGTCGCGATGGGCTGGACCACACAGGACAAGCTGGACGCGATCGTTCAGCGCACCCGTGACGGCGGCGCCGAAATCGTTGGCCTGCTGAAAACCGGCTCGGCCTTCTACGCGCCCGCCACCTCGGCCATCGAAATGGCCGAAGCCTACCTGAAAGATCAGAAACGCGTTCTGCCCTGCGCCGCCTATTGCGATGGCGAACTGGGCCTGAAAGGCATGTATGTGGGCGTTCCGACCATCATCGGCGCCGGCGGCATCGAAAAGGTCGTGGACATCAAACTGAACAAGGAAGAGCAAGTAATGTTCGACAAATCGGTCGAAGCTGTCAAAGGCCTAGTCAACGCGTGCAAGGGCATCGACCCCTCGCTGGCTTGATCCTTACTTCAAAATGAACATGATGAAGGCGCGGGGCATTCCTCCGTGCCTTTTTCTTTGTCCCAAAGGTTTAATGATCCGCATGATGTTCCGCCCCATTGCCGCACTGGTCCTTGCAGCCAGCTTAGCCGTGCCTGCCGCCGCTCAGAACACCCCGCCCAGCCTGTCGCAACGCATCATTGCCATGCGCGCAGATCCGGATCGAAACGGGTTCGAGATGGGAATGCTGCTTGGCCTGCGCGCGCTTGAAAAAATCGCGCAGGTGCAATGGCAGCATGGCGGCACCGATATCGCCATGATCGGAATGCCGCGCATTGGCGGGCGCAATTATGCACGCAATTATGCGCCCGAACCGTTAAGCGCCGAAACCGTCACCAACGCGCTGACCACCCTCGACGCGGATATGGAGGAAGCCCGCGCCGTCCTGCAATCCGCGCTGCCCGTGCCGTTCGAAATGGAACTGAATACGATCTGGCTGGACATCAACAGCGATGGCCAAATGCAAGAGGAAGAACAAATCGCCAAGGCGCTTGGCCCGCTGATCGTCGGTCGTAACTTCGGTCGCAATAAAGCCGATCCGAACGGCTTGCCCAATGTCCGCTTTGACGAGGCCGACCATAAATGGCTGCTGGCCTATACCCATATGCTGTCGGGCGGGGCCAACTTTGGTCTGGCTTTCGATCCCGCGCCGGTGATCGCGCACATGCGCGGTGCCATGCCCGATCTGGCGACGCTTCCGTCGAAACCCTATCCTTGGACGCGTGAAGAGCTTGAGGCAGAAATCGCTGTTCTTGAAGCTCAAAGAAGTGAAATCGAAGCGCAGCAAAAAAACCTCAGGTCCAAGATCGATCCGTTGAAAAAAGAACAGCGCGCGCTGTTCGACAAGTCGCGGGCCAAGGACATCACCCCCGAACAGCGCAAGCAGTTTCAGCAAGAGGCGAGGGAATTCAGGGAAAAATATCTGAACACCCTGAACGACGAAACCCGCGCCCTTTCCCACACAAGTCGCAGCCTTTCCAATGAAATTCGCGCCATCAAGGGCAAGATGCCGCCGGAACCGGTCGCATTGAACGAAGAGAAGTCACTTCGCGATCAATTGCTGGAACAGCGGCTGCGCGGTCAAAGCCCCAACCGGATGGACACCGCCCGCCCCATTGTCGATTCCATCTACATCCTGCTGAAATCGCTGGAACAGAGTCCCGACGCGGCACGGCTACAGGCGGCCAAAGGGCACTGGCTGCGGATGATCGCGATTAACCGGCAGTTCTGGCTGGAGGTCGAAAAAGAGACCGACGATAATGCAGAATGGATTCCAAACGCCAACCAGACCCCGGCGCTGGACCTGCAAATCGACCCCGGTGCCAGCGCCGCCTGGATGCGTGTGCTGCGCGACGCCGAGGCCGTGTTGCAAGGCGATCTGCTGATCCCTCACCCGTTGCTGCCCGAAGGCACCGGCATCGACCTTGCCTCCTATATTGAAAACCCCGCTCCGCTGGACCTCTTGGGCTGGATACAGGGGGTTTCGGCATATCCCTACATGGCGAAAGGGCCGCGCATCACTGCGCAATACTGGCGCGCTTTTGGGCGCATGACCGGCGGGCGTGCGGGGCTTTTCGCCTTCTATTTCAACTAGGGCGTTCACGCAGGTGGCGCGATCCACCTGTTCACGCGCCCATGATTCGAAAACTTGACATTTGTGATCACACGCTGGAAACCTGTGATCACAAATGTCGAAAAACTTTCACATTTCGAGGGTAAGAACCAAAAATCCCTTAATTGACGGGCAACCTTGTGTCACTACGCAAGGGATCGCAGCAATACGGGACAGTTTATCCATGAACATCCACGAGTATCAGGCGAAGGCTTTGCTTCGCTCCTACGGGTGCCCGGTTTCCGACGGACGTATCGTCCTGAAGGCCGAAGACGCCAAAACCGCCGCAGGCGAACTTGACGGCCCGCTTTGGGTCGTCAAGGCGCAAATCCACGCAGGTGGCCGCGGCAAGGGTTCCTTCAAGGAAGCCGAAGCCGGTGAAAAAGGCGGGGTGCGCCTGGCCAAGTCGGTGGAAGAAGCATCGGAAATGGCCAAGCAGATGCTGGGCAAGACCCTTGTGACCCACCAGACCGGCCCCGCCGGCAAGCAGGTCAACCGCATCTATATCGAAGACGGATCCGACATTGACCGCGAATTGTATCTCGCGCTCCTGGTGGACCGTCAGACCTCTCGCGTGTCGTTTGTCTGCTCGACCGAGGGCGGCATGGACATCGAAGAAGTCGCAGCCAACACCCCCGACAATATCCTGTCGTTCAGCGTCGACCCCGCGACCGGCTTCCAGCCGTTCCACGGCCGCCGCATCGCCTTCATGCTGGGTCTGACCGGCAAGCAGGTCAAACAGATGGTCGATCTGACCTCCAAGCTCTACAAAGCTTTTGTCGAAAAAGACATGGAGATGCTGGAAATCAACCCGCTGATCGTCATGCCCGACGGCATGTTGAAATGCCTGGACGCCAAAGTCGGTTTCGACGGCAACGCGATCTACCGTCAGTCCGACATTGCCGAGCTGCGCGACACCACCGAAGAAGACCCCAAAGAGCTGGAAGCATCGAAATACGACCTGAACTATATCGCTCTGGACGGTGAAATCGGCTGCATGGTGAACGGCGCGGGTCTGGCCATGGCCACGATGGACATCATCAAACTCTACGGCGCAGAACCTGCCAACTTCCTTGACGTAGGCGGCGGCGCGACCAAAGAAAAAGTGACCGAAGCGTTCAAGATCATCACCTCTGACCCCAACGTCAAAGGCATTCTGGTCAACATCTTCGGCGGCATCATGCGCTGCGACGTCATCGCCGAAGGCGTGATTGCCGCGGTGAAAGAAGTCGGCCTGAAGGTTCCGCTGGTTGTCCGCCTTGAAGGCACCAATGTGGAACAGGGTAAGGCGATCATCAACAACTCCGACGTTGACGTGATTGCAGCCGACGACCTGTCCGATGGTGCCCAGAAGATCGTGAAAGCGGTCAAGGGCTGATGCTGATGCCTGCCGTTCGCCTTTATGCATTGGCTGGGATTATGGCACTTTCGGGCTGCATGGCAGCGGATACGGGGCTTCCCCGTGTCTCTGCCGCGCAGGCCGTGGCAGTTTTCCAGAAAACCTGCATGGCTGCGCCCTATAACGCTGCCGCCAACCGCGCTGCGTTTCGCAAGCAATCCGGCTGGCAGCAAGAGGGCGAGGTGTTCAAAACTCCAAGCATCGAAAGCGTCGGGTTTGAAAGCACCACCATGCGGATAAGCGGTTCGTCCTCGGTTTTGAATGACAACAGCAGTTGCTCTGTGCGGTTCACGCCTGCCGAAAGCGCTACAAAAGAAGGCACAACCGCTACGGTTCTTTTGTCTGCTTTGACGGGTGACAGAACACCATCAGGGCGCAAGGGCGGCGGCATGATCAGCCTCGATTACAAGGAGGGAAAGGCCGTGGTCAGCGTGAGTCGCAAGACTGGCGATGTTTCCCTCTCTCTTCTCAAGATTTAACGCAAGGAACCCATCACAATGGCAGTTCTCGTCAATGAAAACACCAAGGTAATCTGTCAGGGCTTGACCGGCTCGCAGGGCACCTTCCACTCTGAACAGGCCATCGCCTATGGCACCAAAATGGTCGGCGGCGTAACCCCCGGCAAAGGTGGCACCGAGCATTTGAACCTGCCCGTGTTCAACTCTGTCCACGAAGCCAAGGCAAAAACCGAAGCAAACGCATCGGTGATCTATGTGCCCCCGCCCTTTGCTGCGGATTCCATCCTCGAGGCAATCGACGCCGAAATGGAACTGATCGTCTGCATCACCGAAGGCATCCCGGTGCTGGACATGATGTGCGTCAAGCGCGCTCTGGAAAATTCGGGCAGCCGCCTGATCGGCCCGAACTGCCCCGGTGTCATCACGCCCGGTGCCTGCAAGATCGGCATCATGCCCGGCCATATCCACAAGCGTGGCTCGGTCGGTGTTGTGTCCCGTTCCGGCACTCTGACCTACGAGGCGGTCAAGCAGACCTCTGATATCGGTCTGGGCCAGTCTTCGGCCGTGGGTATCGGCGGCGACCCCATCAAAGGGACCGAGCATATCGACGTGCTGGACATGTTCCTGGACGACCCGGAAACCCAGTCGATCATCATGATCGGTGAAATCGGCGGCTCCGCCGAAGAAGAAGCTGCGGAATTCCTGGCCGAGCAGAAGAAAAAAGGCCGCTGGAAACCCGTCGCGGGCTTCATCGCGGGCCGCACGGCGCCTCCGGGCCGCCGCATGGGCCATGCCGGTGCCATCGTGGCCGGCGGCAAGGGCGATGCGGAGAGCAAGATCGAGGCGATGAAATCCGCCGGGATCGTGGTCGCCGACAGCCCCGCAACCCTAGGCGAAGCCGTGCTGAAAGCCATCGGCTAAGCCATGGACCTGCGCCGGATCATATCGCGGACAGCGCCAGGCGCGGCGAAGGGGCAAATCGCCCTTTCGGCGGCCTTTGGCCTGTGCCGCGCCATGTCCGGTCGGACGATAATGTAAGGGGGGGGCGATGAACTTCAACGCTCCCCTGACCCTCAAGGCGACCGCCGCCACGCTGGCCCTTTGCGCCACTCAGGCCATTGCCGGAAACGAAGCTTTTGCGCGGGGCAATTGCACCTCGCCCGGACGCGCCATTCCCACCGTGATGCCGGTGCTGGAATTCCAGAAATACAAGCCGACGATGGCAGTGATCGCCCCCGGCCTGCGCCCGGCACATCTGGTCGGAGCGATGGTAGAGCCTGCGGAAAAGATCAAGCTGAGCGGCCGCAGCGGCACCCAGCTTCTGACGGATGCGGAGGCCGCGCTTGACGCCTGCCCCGCGCCGCAAATCACCCGCCATTTCCCTCACCGCGAGGGCATCAACGTCGAGGCCACCGAAACCGGCACGCGGCAGGGCGACCTGATCCATGTGCTGCGCCGCTGCGCATTCTACCTGACGCCCGAAGCTTACCAGACCAGCATCGTATCGCAGCTGACCAGCTTCGGCCCGATGGAAATTCGCCCCCGCGAACAGCGCAAGATTCTGGACATCGGGCGGCTGACGACCCGCTATCACGCGGCGGGCGGCCAGCCAACGGCCACCGCCAATACTGGCAAGGGCAGCAGCGGCGGCTACCTTTGGTTGGCGGCTCTTAAAACGAATGACGACGCAGACACGCCAACGCCCGATTGGCAACTCGGCGGGCTCTACATCCTGACCGAGATGTCCGACTACCTGGCACCCGAAGATTACCGGACCGAATGAGGTTTCCATGAACGATCAAAGCCCCAACGACCTGTTTCACGCCTCCAGCTTCATGCAAGGCCACAATGCCGAGTACCTGGAGCAGCTTTACGCGCGCTATGCCAACGATCCCAACGCGGTCGACGAGGCATGGCAGGAGTTCTTCCGCCAGATGGGCGACGACGATATGTCGGTCAAGCAAGAGGCCGCAGGCCCGTCCTGGGCACGCGCCGACTGGCCGCCCACCCCGAATGACGACCTGACCGCCGCACTGGACGGCATGTGGCCCGCGCCAGTCGAAGCCAAGGCCGCGGGCAAGAAGATCGTCGAAAAGGCCTCCGAAAAGGGCGTGACCATATCGGACGAAGCGGTAAAACGCGCCGTGCTGGACAGCATCCGTGCGCTGATGCTGATCCGGGCCTACCGCATTCGTGGCCACTTGGCCGCCGATCTGGACCCGCTGGGCCTGCACGGGCGCGACCCGCACCCAGAACTGGACCCCAAGGCATACGGTTTCACCGAAGCCGACATGGACCGCCCGATATTCATCGACAATGTGCTGGGCATGCAGGTTGCCTCGATGCGGCAGATCATCGACATCGTGAAACGCACCTATTGCGGCACCTTCGCCCTGCAATACATGCATATTTCCGATCCCGAGCAATCCTCTTGGCTGAAAGAGCGGATCGAGGGGTATGGTAAGGAAATCACCTTTACCCGCGAGGGTCGCAAAGCGATCCTGAACAAGCTGGTCGAGGCAGAAGGTTTCGAAAAATTCCTTCATGTCAAATATATGGGGACCAAGCGATTCGGCCTTGATGGCGGTGAATCACTGATCCCCGCGATGGAACAGATCATCAAGCGTGGTGGCAATCTGGGCGTTAAGGAAATCGTCATGGGGATGCCGCACCGCGGTCGCCTGTCGGTTCTGGCCAATGTTCTGAACAAGCCCTATCGCGCGATCTTCAACGAATTCCAGGGCGGCAGCTTCAAGCCCGAGGATGTGGGCGGATCGGGCGATGTGAAATACCACCTTGGCGCTTCGTCCGACCGCGAATTCGACGGCAACACCGTTCACCTGTCGCTGACCGCCAACCCCTCGCACCTGGAGGCGGTGAACCCGGTGGTTCTGGGCAAGGTCCGCGCCAAGCAGGACCAGCTTAACGATGCCGAGCGCATGGCGGTACTGCCCATCCTGCTGCACGGCGATGCGGCCTTTGCCGGTCAGGGCGTCGTGGCCGAAGGCTTCGGCCTGTCGGGCCTGAAAGGGCACCGCACGGGCGGCACCATCCATATCGTCGTGAACAACCAGATCGGCTTTACCACCGCGCCGCACTTCTCGCGCAGCTCGCCCTATCCCACGGATATCGCCCTGATGGTCGAAGCGCCGATCTTCCACGTCAACGGTGACGACCCCGAAGCCGTGGTGCATGCCGCCAAGGTAGCGACGGAATTCCGCCAGAAGTTCCATAAGGACGTGGTCATCGACATCTTTTGCTATCGCCGGTTCGGTCACAACGAGGGCGACGAGCCCATGTTCACCAACCCGATCATGTACAAGAAGATCAAGACACAGAAGACCACTCTGGCCCTTTATACCGAACGTCTGGTCAAGGACGGCCTGATCCCCGAGGGGGAGATCGAGGATATGAAAGCCTCGTTCCAGTCCATGCTGAACGAAGAATTCGAGGCCGGCAAAGACTACAAACCCAACAAGGCCGACTGGCTGGACGGGCGCTGGTCGCACCTCGATCGGCAGAACGAGAACAAGTACCAGCGCGGCGAAACCGCCATCAAGCCCGAAACAATGGAACAAATTGGCAAGGCGCTCACCACCGCGCCCGACGGCTTCCCGCTGCACAAGACCGTGCAGCGCCTGCTGGAAACCAAGCGCGAGATGTTCGCGACCGGCAAGGGATTCGATTGGGCAACGGGCGAGGCGCTGGCCTTTGGCTCCTTGTTGACCGAAGGCTACCCCGTGCGTCTGGCCGGGCAGGATTCGACCCGCGGCACGTTCAGCCAGCGGCATTCGAGCCTGATCGACCAAAACACCGAGGAGCGTTACTACCCGCTGAACAACATCCGCAAGGGACAGGCGCAATACGAGGTCATCGACTCGATGCTTTCGGAATACGCCGTACTGGGTTTCGAATACGGCTATTCGCTGTCCGAACCCAACGCGCTGACCCTGTGGGAAGCACAGTTCGGCGATTTCGCCAACGGCGCGCAAATCATGTTCGACCAGTTCATTTCCTCGGGCGAATCCAAATGGCTGCGGATGTCGGGCCTCGTCTGCCTGCTGCCGCATGGTTATGAAGGGCAAGGGCCGGAACACTCCTCGGCCCGACTGGAGCGTTTCCTGACAATGTGCGGCGGCGACAACTGGATCGTGGCCAACTGCACCACTCCGGCCAACTATTTCCACATCCTGCGCCGCCAGCTTCACCGCAGCTTCCGCAAACCGCTGATCCTGATGACGCCGAAATCGCTGTTGCGTCACAAGATGGCGATTTCGGATGTTGAGGATTTCACCACCGGATCGTCCTTCCACCGCGTACTGTGGGATGACGCCGAACGCGGCCATTCCGACCTGAAGCTGAAGGCCGACGGCAAGATCAAGCGCGTGGTGATGTGTTCGGGCAAGGTTTACTACGACCTGCTGGAAGAACGCGATGCGCGCGGAGCCGACGATGTCTACCTGCTGCGTGTCGAACAGTTCTACCCCTTCCCCGCCATGTCGCTGGTGAAGGAACTGGAACGCTTCCCCAGCGCGGAAATGGTCTGGTGCCAGGAAGAACCCAAGAACCAGGGCGCATGGTCCTTTATCGAACCGAATATCGAATGGGTGCTGGGCCGTATCAACGCCAAGCACAAGCGACCCACCTATGCGGGCCGCGCCGCATCCGCCTCGCCCGCGACGGGCCTGGCATCGCAGCACAAAGCACAACAACAGGCGCTCGTGAACGACGCGCTGACCATCGAAGGGAAATAACCCATGACCACCGAAGTTCGCGTCCCCACGCTTGGCGAATCCGTGACCGAGGCAACCGTGGCAACCTGGTTCAAGCAGCCGGGTGACGCCGTGGCCGCCGATGAAATGCTCTGTGAGCTGGAAACAGACAAGGTAACGGTCGAAGTGCCCGCGCCCGCAGCTGGGACCCTGTCTGAAATCGTCGCCAAGGAAGGCGACACCGTGGGCGTCGATGCCCTGCTGGCCATGATCGCCGAAGGTGACAGCGCCGCTGCTGCACCGGCCAAGGCCGAAGCCGCCCCCGCCAAAGCCACCGAAAGCAAGGCCGAAGAGGTCAAGGTCATGGTCCCCGCGCTGGGTGAATCCGTGACCGAGGCGACCGTTTCGACATGGTTCAAGAAAGAAGGCGACAGCGTCGCTCAGGACGAAATGCTGTGCGAGCTTGAAACCGACAAGGTGTCAGTCGAGGTTCCTGCGCCCGCCGCTGGCCTGCTGGCCAAGATCGTCGCGCCCGAAGGCACCACCGTGGATGCCACCGCACAACTGGCCGTGATTTCCGGCGGTGCCGGTGCATCGGCCGCTGCCGTGCAGACCGAAGGCTCTAAGGGAGAGGCCTATCAGGCGCCCGCCGTCGGTCAGGGCACCCGCGACGTCAAGGACGGCCCCGCCGCCGAAAAAGCCATGGCCGAAGCCGGAATTTCCCGCGATGCGGTCACTGGCACCGGCAAGGACGGCCGAGCCACCAAGGCCGATGTCGCCGCTGCCGTGGCCGCCGCGAGTGCCGCCCCGCAAGCCGCCGCGGCGCCCTCTGCCCCGCGCGCGCCCGTGCCTGCCGATGACGCGGCCCGCGAAGAGCGGGTCAAGATGACCCGCCTGCGCCAGACCATCGCGCGCCGCCTGAAGGACGCGCAGAACACCGCCGCCATGCTGACCACCTATAACGAGGTGGACATGACCGAAACCATGGCCCTGCGCAGCGAATACAAGGACCTGTTCGAGAAGAAGCACGGCGTGCGCCTTGGCTTCATGTCCTTCTTCACCAAGGCCTGCTGCCACGCCCTGAAAGAGGTGCCCGAGGTGAACGCCGAAATCGACGGCACCGACGTGGTTTACAAGAACTTCGTCCACATGGGCATCGCCGCGGGCACCCCGCAGGGCTTGGTGGTTCCGGTCATCCGCGACGCCGACAGCATGTCCTTTGCCGAAATCGAGAAGGCAATTGCCGAGAAGGGCAAACGCGCCCGTGACGGCAAACTGTCCATGGCGGAAATGCAGGGCGGCACCTTCACCATTTCCAACGGTGGTGTCTATGGCTCGCTCATGTCCTCGCCCATCCTGAACCCGCCGCAATCGGGTATCCTGGGCATGCACAAGATCCAGGACCGCGCCATGGTCATCAACGGCGAGATCAAGATCCGCCCGATGATGTATCTGGCCCTGTCCTATGACCACCGCATCGTCGATGGCAAAGGCGCCGTGACCTTCCTTGTGCGCGTCAAGGAAGCGCTGGAAGATCCCCGCCGCCTGCTTATGGATCTGTAATCCTGTCGGGCGGGGCCTTGTGCGCCGCCGCCTGAAACACGCGTCCGGGCGCATCTGCCGCCCGGACACCCGCCCCCACCCGGTGCCCCAATGACCCGCCCCGCCCCCATGCCAGACAAGCGAACCACCCCGCGCGCAGCGGTCGTGTCCTGTATGCGGAATGAGGGGATATTCGTGCTGGAATGGCTGGCCTATCATCTGTGCATCGGCTTTGACCGCGCGGTGATCTGCACCAATGACTGCACCGACGGGTCGGGCGCACTGCTGGATGTGCTGGCCGACCGCGGCCTTGTCACCCATCTGCGCCACCACCCCGACGAAGGCCAAGCCCCGCAGGACAGCGGCATCGCCGTGGCATTGGAGGCATTGGAAGGCAGCGACACCGACTGGGTGCTGTTCATCGACGCGGACGAGTTCTTGAACATCCAAAGTGGCGATGGCATGATCGCCGACCTTCTGGCACAGGCGGGCGAGGCAGACGTGATCGCGCTGGCGTGGCGGTTCTTCGGCAGCTCCGGTCTGCCCGACTGGTCCGGCGGGCTGATAATGGAACAGTTCACCATGGCCGAGGATACCCCCGACGAAGACCATATCAATTTCAAATCCATGTTCCGCCGCGCTGCTTTCGCCCATTCGCATGACCACATGCCGCAACAGCCGCGTGTCACCTGCCTCCGCGTGGTCTCCGCAGCGGGTGAAGACCTGCCAAACCGCCCCCTGCTGTCCGCGCGCAAATATCGTAAGTATCAGCCGCTGGACCGTTCGATCCGCTGGGACGTGGCGCAGTTGAACCATTACGCGGTCAAATCCGACGACCTGTTCCTGATGAAAAATGACCGGGGCGACGGGCAGAATGGCCGGAACACCGGCAAGCGCTATCACCTGAACTGGAAGTGGCACCGCGCCGCCAACCGGAATCAGGTTTCCGACCGCTCGATCCTGCGCCACATGCCTGCCGTTCAGGCGCGGCTGGCCGAATGGCGCACTGACCGCGAAATAGCGGTCGCCGAAACCGCCTGTGCCGACTGGTTCGTGGCCGAAAAACAACGCATCCTGACGCCGGAAAACCGTGCCGCTTGGACCCATGAAAGGCAATCCACATGACCGCGCAAATGCCCCCCGAACTGACCGCCCTCGCGCTTGCGGCCTGCTTGCAAGCCCTTCAATTCATCGCCTATTCCGTCGCCGCGCAGAAACAGGTGGGCAGCGAATACGCTGCCTCGCCCCGCGATACCCCGCGCGAATTGTCCGGCGTGGCGGGCCGTTTGCAGCGTGCGCTGAACAACCATTTCGAAGGGCTGATCCTGTTCACCATCGCCGTGGTCGTGGTCACCCTGTCCGGCCAATCCACCGACTTCACCACCAATGCCGCCTGGGTCTACCTGGTCATGCGCGCGCTTTACGTGCCGGCCTATGTCTTTGGCCTGTCGCCTTGGCGATCCCTCATCTGGGCCGTCGGATTTTTCGCCACCATGGCGATGATCCTGTCCGCCCTTATCTGAACAACCGAATACCGGCGCTGACGCCGCACACAAAGGAGAAACTCCATGGCAAGCTACGACGTGATCGTGATCGGTGCCGGCCCCGGCGGCTATGTCGCCGCCATTCGCTGCGCACAACTGGGTCTGAAAACTGCATGTGTCGAAGGGCGCGCAACCCTTGGCGGCACCTGCCTGAACGTGGGCTGCATCCCATCCAAGGCGATGCTGCACGCCTCGCATATGCTGCACGAGGCAGAACACAACTTTGCCAAGATGGGCCTCAAGGGCAAATCCCCTTCTGTCGATTTCAAGCAGATGCTGGCCTATAAGGACGAGGTGATCGAGGGCAACACAAAAGGCATCGAATTCCTGTTCAAGAAGAACAAGGTGGACTGGCTGAAGGGCTGGGGTTCGATCCCCGCCACGGGTCAGGTCAAGGTCGGCGAAGAGGTTCATACCGCGAAAAACATCATCGTCGCAACAGGGTCCGAAGTGGCCACCCTGCCGGGTGTCGAGATTGACGAAAAGATCGTCGTATCCTCCACCGGTGCGTTGGAATTGCCCAAGGTTCCCAAGAAGATGGTCGTCATCGGGGCGGGCGTGATCGGGCTGGAGCTTGGCTCGGTCTACAAACGTCTGGGGTCCGAGGTCACCGTGATCGAATTCCTCGACAAGGTGACACCGGGCATGGATGGCGAGGTCCAGAAAACCGTGCAGCGGATGCTGACCAAGCAGGGTATGGAATTCATCATGGGCGCCGCCGTGCAATCGGTCGATGCCAGCAAGACCAAGGCGAAAGTGACCTACAAGCTGCGCAAGGATGACAGCGAGGCGACGATCGACGCCGACGTGGTTCTGGTCGCCACAGGTCGCAAACCCTTTACCGACGGGCTGGGGCTGGCCGACCTGGGGGTCGAGATGACCGACCGTGGCCAAGTCAAGACAAACGATCACTGGCAGACCAACGTCAAAGGCATCTATGCCATCGGCGACGCCATCACGGGCCCGATGCTGGCCCACAAGGCTGAAGACGAAGGCATGGCCTGCGCCGAGGTGATCGCAGGCAAGCACGGCCATGTCAATTACGGCGTAATCCCCGGCGTGATCTACACCCACCCCGAGGTCGCCAGTGTAGGCAAGACCGAAGAGCAGCTGAAGGAAGAAGGAACCGCCTACAAGGTCGGCAAATTCTCTTTCATGGGCAACGCCCGTGCCAAGGCCGTTCACGCGGGCGAAGGCTTTGTCAAACTACTTGCGGACAAGGAAACCGACCGCATTCTAGGCGCGCATATCATCGGCCCGGCAGCAGGCGACCTGATCCACGAGATTTGCGTGGGCATGGAATTCGGCGCAAGCGCCGAGGACATCGCCCTGACCTGCCACGCGCACCCGACCTTCTCCGAAGCGGTGCGCGAGGCCGCGCTTGCCTGCGGCGACGGCGCGATCCACGCGTGATGCGGCATCGGGGCGGGCTCACTCCCGCCCCGTTTTCCAAATGAATATCAAGTATTTCGCATTGGTCATTATTGGTGGCCTAGCGCTTGGCGCGTCCGGTCGTGGCATCGTACAAAAACTGACCGCGCCGGATCGAGCCGAAGCCTATATTGCCCTGCTCGACAGCCACTGTCGCACTCGAATCGCCGCACCGGCGGCGGGCACAGACCCGCAGTCGCAACTGGACCCGGACGCGCGAGAGGTCGCGATTGATAAACGCACAGACCTGCGCCTGACCCAAAGCCGTCACAAATGTGAAATTCATGAAGCGCAGCAGCTAATGACCGTGGCAGAGCGCGACCGGCTTGCCCGACTGCTGCCCGCCTATCTGGCCGATGTCCTGCCGATCCTGCGCCATCCGGCGGATGACATACCCGGGTTCGACACGCTCCGTGGCTTTATGCTGCAACCGCCCGGACAAGCGGGGAACGACCAATGGGGCGTTCTTCTGTTGCGTCCCCAAGGCGATAGCGGCGACGCCCTGCAACGCACCAGCCTGACCCTCGCCCTGTCACGTCCCTGACGGTGAATACCCCAAGCCCGCAAGGGCGCCAGCCGCGCCCGAGGGCTAGGGTGGGTCCGGGTGGGACGCCCGAGGGCGCGGCTTTCATAAAAAAGACCGGCGCGGGGCCGGTCATTTTCGTTTCGCAATGCAGTCAGAAAACCAAAATCACTCGGCCTTCTTACCCTTGGTCTTTTCCTTGGCTTCGGCCTCTTTCGGCGTCATCTCTGCAAACTGGATCTTGCAGCCCTTCTTGATCAAGGCTTTCTCGATCGCCTCCATCTCGCCCTTCAGGCGCGACACCTCGGCGGCATTTCCCTTGTTGCCCTTGATGAAGAAAGCGGCGGGCCAGAACAGAACCAGCGCCACGCCGGTCGCCACGGCGTACTGCTCGGCCTGTTTGTTCTGCACACCCATCATTTGCGATGCACGGCTGCTAACGCGCTGCGCCTCTTCCGACAGCTGGCGGCAGCTGAAGCTTTGATAGGCCACGGGCGAGACATAAGCCGCGTTGATCTTGTCGGACTTCTGGGCACAGCCCGAGGCAACGACCAGACCAACAACAGGCAACATTTTGAAAATACGCTTGATTCACTCCATTCATTCTACGAAGGCGTGAGTATGTCGTGACGCGCGCCCTGCACGGTGACGTTATATAGCATCATGTCAATTG
Organism: Rhodobacteraceae bacterium UBA3069; assembly: GCA_002366795.1. Taxonomy (GTDB): domain Bacteria; phylum Pseudomonadota; class Alphaproteobacteria; order Rhodobacterales; family Rhodobacteraceae; genus UBA3069. The sequence goes on from DFBX01000092.1 coordinate 19,399, forward strand.
CAGCCCACTGTTGCACGGCAACATCAGTTTTCACCATCTAGGTGACTTGGGTCCGCCCGCTACCACAGGGTTTTGGCGGCGCGGGCGGCCCATGCGGCGTCATAATCTGCGCCGCCCTCCTCTCCACTCGAGGCTTCGGCCAGCATCGCGCCCATCTTGGGCAGGTCCGCGCTGTCGTCGCGCGCCCACAGGTCCGCCCGAATCTGGGCGCGGGCGCATTGCGGGTAAATTTCGGTGATGCAAATGACGATCACGGTGGCTGGCTGTTTGCCATCCCGGTCGAACCTGGCGCGTAGGACGGAATCCGCCGTCAGCCGTGCCTGCCCGTTCACCCGCAAAACCGTGTTCGATCTCGGCACCATGAACATCAACGCCACGCGCCCGTCCGTCACGATATTGCGCAGGGAATCCAGCCGGTTATTGCCGCGCCAGTCGGGCATCAAAAGGGTATGCGCGTCCAGTTCGTCAACCACGGGGCCATCGTCGCCGCGCGGGCTGCCGTCGGTGCCATCCGGCCCCACGGTGGACAGGATGCAATAGCGCGAGGCCGCAATCCATTTGCGCGTCAGTGGTGTCAGCCTTGTCACGACCTTGCGCAGAGATGCCGCGCCGGGCTGATTATACAGCGCCTCAAGGGCGGTGATATCCTTAATGAACTCCATCCGGACCGATTCCCGCCTCTGCCATCAACCTGTCCGAGGCCGCCTCGACCTCGCGCTCAATCCGCGTCATGAATTCTGAGCGCGACAGGCCTGCCTCGATCTTGGGCAGGAATTCGACCACGGCCAACCCCGGTTTGCGCAAGATACCCTTGCGCGGCCAGAACAACCCCACATTGGTTGCGGCAGGAACACAGCCATGGCCCGTCTGCTCGTACAGGGCCGCCGTGCCGACCTTGTAAGGCACCTTGGCCCCCGGTGCGACCCGGGTGCCTTGGGAATAGATGATCAGCTGTCCGGGCTTTTGGCGCCCGGATTCGACATCGGCCGCCATCTTTTTGATCGCCGTGCCACGTTGCCCGCGATTGACCGGCACGCAACCGATGCGCCAGGCGTAGATGCCGATGACCGGCGTCCAAAGCAGTTCGCGCTTCATGATGAATTTTCCAGCCGGAACGGATTTGAAGATCATAAGGATATCAAGGAAAGACTGGTGCTTGGCCGCGATCATCACATCGTCCTGGGGCGGGGTGCCGCGCACCTCGGTGCGGATGCCGACCATCCAGCGGGCCGTCCACAACACCCAGTGACAATAGGTTTTGCAGGCGGCGAAAGCCCCCTTGCTGCTGACCAGCGCCCACGGGGCAAACAGGATGCCAAGCACGGCCATGGCAACATAAATCTGGATCACGAAAACCAGCGAGCGCAGCCATTGGATCATCAGGTGAGTTCCCCAAGAGTTTTCCGGGCCGCGGCCCGTGTCGCAAGAAAGGCAACCGCGCCGCCCGCAAGCGGGATGAACAGCGGCAGCAACCAGTGCCAGCTGCGAAATCCAAGCCCGGTCAGAAAACCGCCCTGTTCCTGCGCGGCAGGCAGCAACAACACGACAGCCATGCCCAAAACGGTGCCGATCGCCGCGCCGCTTAGCGCGCGCAAGGTAAAGCGCCGCATGAAGGCCTGCGCGATATAGCTGTCACAAGCGCCGACCAGCCGCAACACGGCAATCACCTGTGCATTGGCGGAAAGGGCGGCCTGCGCGGCCAGTGTGATCATCGCCGCCATGGTGACGCCGATCAGCCCGATGGACAGCCAGCCCAGCATCCGCAACCGCGAGGCCGCCTTGACCAGCGGCCGCCGCCAGCGTGTGTGATCATCCAGCACCGCGCCGGGCACCTCCGCGGACAGGCGCAGGCGCAGGCCGGCGGCGTCATATCCGTCGCCCGCCTCGATCACCTCGATCAGTTGCGGGATCGGAAGGGTGTCCAGCGGCAGGTCCGGCCCGAACCAGGGCGCCAGCAGATCGGCCTGTTCATCTGCCGTCAGGGCGCGGGCGGATTTGACGCCGGGGGTGGTTTCCAGCAGGCGCAGCGCCGCCTCGGTCTGCGCCGCAACCTGTTCGGCGGGCGCCGAGATACGGATGGTCGAGGACCGTGCCAATTCATCGCCCCAACGCGCGGCCAGCCGCCCCGTCGCCAGCGACAGCGCCAAAGCGAACACGCATAAGAACGCCATCGCCCCAGCGCTGAACTGCGTCAGCCGTGCGGTAAACCCGGTAGGCGGCACGATCCGGTCTGCCTGCGCATCGCCGGTCAGGAATTCTACGATGCGGGTTGGGTCCAGCTTCACAGGTCCGCCCCCGCCAGTTGCAGCCGCCGGTTCGAAATACGCAGCACCCGTGCCTGCACCTGGCTTTTGGCGGCGCGGATCAGGTTCAGGTCGTGGGTGGCGATCATGATGGTCTTGCCCATGCGGTTCAACTCGACCAGCAATTGCAGCAGGCGCTGCGACATTTCCCAGTCGATATTGCCGGTGGGTTCATCCGCCAACACGATATCGGGCGACATGATGACGGCGCGTGCCAGTGCCGCGCGCTGCCGCTCTCCGCCCGACAGTTCCGGCGGGCGGGCATCGGCCCGTGACCGCAGGCCAACCCAATTCAGCAATTCGTTCAGGTTGGAGTTTTCCGAAAGTAGGTCGCGCCCCGACACGGTCAGCGGCAGCGCCACGTTGTCGGCCAGCGGCAGGTGGTCCAGGAATTGCACATCCTGATGCACGACCCCGACCCGGCGGCGCATCATCGCCACGTCATCGCGCGTCATGGCGCGCACATCGGCCCCGAACAGGCGCACATGGCCCGCCGTCGGCATCAGCGCCCCGTAGCATAATTTCAGAAAAGTGGTCTTGCCCGCGCCCGACGGGCCGGTCAGGAAATGGAACGATCCGGGCTGCAGCTTGAAGGAGATATCGCTCAGCAGCTCCCCCCCGCCATAGCTCATCGCCACGTTTTCCAGTTCGATCAAGGCGCACCCCCATGGTATATTGGCCACTTCTGCCCCAGCACGCGCCGCGATGCAATCCGCTGGCTTTGCACTTTTCCATCAAGCGTTTACAACATATGCTAAGAAACAATAAGGGTTTAGGCCCTGAAATCGGGGTGTGAGGAAGCATAATGCGGCTGGTATGCACGAATTGTGGTGCGCAATACGAAGTACCGGATGACGTGATCCCGCAAGGCGGGCGCGATGTGCAATGTTCCAGTTGCGGGCATACATGGTTCCAGCCGCACCCCGACAATGACGCCGGTCTGGCCGAGGAACTGGACGAGGGGCTGGACCAGCCCGCCTATTCCGACGAGCCGGAACCGCAGCCCGAACCGGAATTCGAAGCAGAGGCCGGCGAAGCCCCTGAAACCGCGCCGGATGACGGCAAAGCGGAAGAATACGGCGAAGACGCCGAATTCGCGCCTGAACCGGGACAATCCTTCGAGCCTGAACCAGAACCTCAGCCGCAGGATACTCCGTCCGAGGGGCATACCCCCGATGACGAGGGGCTGGATGCCTATGCCGGCGAATGGGATGACGAGGCAGAGCCCGGTTATGAAGAACCGGCCTATGAAGAGGATTACGCGGAACCCGAAGAAGAGGCCGCCGTGGCCGCCGCGCCGATGCGCCGCCAGTTGGACCCGTCGATTTCCGATCTGTTGCGCGAAGAGGCCAAGCGCGAGGCCAAGGCCCGCGCCGCCGAATCCTCTCATGCACTGGAACATCAGCCCGAACTGGGCTTGACGGAACCCGAAGACGAGGCCAGCCGCCGCGCCCGTGAAAGCCGCGCTCGCATGGCCCGTCTGCGTGGCGAGGAACAGCCAGATACCACCGCACAGCCTAACCGTGCCGCCGTCGCCGCCGCTGCAACAGGGGCCGTTCCGGGCCGGTCGCGCCGCGACATGCTGCCCGACATAGAAGAAATAAACTCCACCCTGCGCTCCGCCTCTGACCGGCGCCCGGCAGAGGCGGACGATCATGACACCCCCGGCAAACCGGCCAGCACGCGCGGCGCGCGTCGGCGCGGCCGCAACAGCGGACGGCGGGCCTTTGCCTTTATCCTGTTGGTCTTTGCCTTCCTGCTATGCCTTTACGTGTTTGCGCCCCAGATCGCGCGCACAGTGCCTGCCCTGTCGGACATCATGTCCAACTACGTTGCCGCGGTGAACAAGCTGCGCATCTGGCTGGACGGTCAGGTCCAGCAGTTGATGATCTGGCTGGATGGCAAAGCGGCGGAAAGCGCGGGCACGACAGCGCCCGCCGCATCCGGGGCCGCGACCGACGCCACATCGGGCAACTGACCCCGTACTGATTCAAGGCTGATCGTAATAGTCCCGCTTTTTCAGAACCGCTCGTAAAGGCGGCGCAGATAGTCCAGTTCCCATTCCGGGCGCTCGCGCTGGAAGGACCGGCGGCGGATTTCATCCAACAGGTCTTGCGCGCGGCGGCTGTCTTCGTCGGGCACTTGGGTATCCGCATCGCCGCCAATCGCACCCTGACTGCCCTGACGGCGGCCAAGCGGGTCGCGTTGTCCCGCACCGGGTTGGCCCGCCTGCTGGTTCTGGCCCTGCCCTTCCTGCTGCCGCCCCCCGGCTTCGGCCATGGCTTCGCCAAGGTTGCGCAGCCCATCGCGCAGAGCATCCATTGCCTCGGCCTGGCGGTCGATCGCTTCGGCCAGATCGTCCTTCCGCAGGGCATCCTCGGCCTCGCCCATGGCGCGGCCCGCACGGTCCAGCGCGTCACGCGCATCGCGCCCGGCCTCGCTGCCGGTGCCGGGCAGGTTGCCCTGCTGACGCTGCAATTCTTGTTGCAACTGGCGCTGGCGATCTGCCAGGTTGCCTCGCAGGTCGCCTTCGCCCTGACCTTGGCCCTGCCCTTCGGCAAATTCCTGTCCCTTCTGACCCTGCTCACCTTGCTGACCCGGTTGACCGCCGGGTTGCTGCCCTTGGCCCGGCTGCCCCTGACCTTGCTGGCCTCGCTGACCGGGCATCTGCTGGCCCTGTTGGCCTTGTTGCCCCTCCTGCTGCCCCTGTTGCTGACCTTGCTGCTCACCCTGCTGGTCGCGCGGCGGGTTGAACCGTTCCTGCAAGTCGCGGAATGCCTCGTCGGACAATTCCTGCTGGTCACGCAGGGTTTCGGACAGGCCCTCCATGGCCTGCTCGCCGGGGCTTTGTGGACCACCGCCCTGCCCTCGGGCGATGCGCAGGTTTTCCATCAATTCCTGCAATTCGCGCAGGGCTTCCTGCGCCTCGGCCATGCGGCCCTGTTCCATCAACTCCTGGATACGGTCCATCATGGCCTGCAGATCGCCCTGATTCATCTGCATCGTGTTGTCACCCATGGCCATGTCTTCGTTGGCCTCGGCGTCGCGTTGCTGTTCCTGCGCCAGCATCCGCATGTAATCGTTGGTCGCGTCGCGAAGCTCCTGCATCAGGCGGGCGATTTCCTCTTTCGAGGCACCGTTCTTCATCGCCTCTTGCAGACGTTCCTGCGCCTCGGCCATGCGCTGGCGGGCATCGTCCAGATCGCCCTCTTCGATTTCCATGGCAAGGGACCAAAGGGCATCGGCAAGGGTGTCGCGCGCCTCGGTCGTCAGGCCAGCGGTGCTGTCACGCTCCAGCCCGGTGATGATGGCGCGCAGTTGCAGGTAGCGGCTGGATTTGCGGAACAATTCCTCTTCGGGGCGGTGCGCGATGGTGCGCAGCAGTTGCGCCACGCGGGGCGCGTTTTCACGGTTCCACAGCAGGTCCCGGCGCTGTTCGATCAAAGCGCCCGCGACGGGGTCAAAGAAACGGCGCGCGGGCAGCGGGATATGCGCCACTTCGCCCGCGCCCTCCTGCTCCAACGCGTCCACGGGCAAAAGCGTGACCGTCACCGGCAGGTTGGCCCAAGGGTGTCGCGAAAAATTATCTACCAGAGCCTCGGTGAAATCGGCGCGGTTGCCGGTGATGGGCAGCGGCAGGGGCAATTCGATCTGCGGTCGCGGCTCAGGGGGGATTGCAAGGCCATAGCGGCGATCAACCCCGTCCAGATCCAGTGCGATCAGTACCCGCCCGCCCGTCACGCCGTAATCGTCCATAGCCGCGAATGGCAGCGACATCTGCCCGTCGGCACTTACCTCGGCGGGGCCGGAAACAAAGGCTTCGGGGGCGGCATCGGCCAGCACGTTCAACTGCCACGCCCAGCCTCCGGGTCCGATGATGGATACCTCGCCACCGCGCACGACGGTGAATTCCTGCATCGGTTCGGTCGCGGGGGGCAAATCGCCAATCCGTCCCGACACGGTTTCATTGATGGAAAGGGCATTGGACGGGCTGTAAAGGCGCAGGGTGATCTGGCTGCCCTCGGGCACCTTGACCGGCGCGTCCGCGTCCAGATCGGCCATGTATAGAACAGGCAGTCCGGTGTAATCGGGCGGGGCGATCCAGCCTTCCCAAGTGGGGCCACTGGCCATGTCAGTGCCGCTAGGCGCCATCCCTGTGATAGAGCCGACACGGCTGAAAGAGCCGAACAAAAACGCCACGCAAAGCGCGACCAAGGCAACGTAGCGAAGCGCGAACGGGTCAAGCCCCGAGACACGCAGATCGGGCGGCGGCGCCTGTGCCTTGGCGGCGCGTTCCGACATGCGGCGCTGATGCGCGGCCCAGACGGCACGCGAGGCCGCATCGCCCGCGCCAATCGCCTGCGCATCCATCGCTGCCGCAATCGGTCGCCCCGGCATTGCACCGTCCAACCGCGTCAGCGCCTCGGATCGCGAAGGCCAGCGGAACAGGCGCAACCCGCGCCATGCCAGCCACAAGGCACCAAGCGTGACCACAACAGTGACGGCCCAGACGGTTTCAACGGCAAACTCATCCTGAAGACCCAGCAAAAGGGCGGCGGCCACGGCAATGGCAAGGGTCCAAAGCGGCCAGAAGGCACGCACAACGCGTTCACCCGCCAACCCTGCGCGGGTCAACGCAAGTGGCAGTCGCAGTCGTTTCTCAAGCTCGGTCCGCTGGTTCGCCATAGCTCCGTCCGAAGGGGGCGCGGCGCGAAGATCGCATCACACCCATTCAGGAATGGTATCGCGGTTTATCATTTCGTCAAAGGACGGACGTGGGCGAATGACAGCAAATTGATCCCCGTCCACCAGAACCTCAGGGATGAGGGGGCGGGAATTGTATTCGCTGGCCATCACCGCGCCATAGGCACCCGCGGACCGGAAGGCGACCAGATCACCCGCTTCAAGCGGCGGCATCAGGCGCTGCTTGGCAAAGGTGTCACCGGATTCGCAGACCGGGCCGACTATATCATAGGGCTGTTCCTCGGTCCCCGGCGCAGGCTCTTTCAACGGGACGATGTCGTGATGCGCCTCGTACATGGCGGGGCGGATCAGGTCGTTCATCGCCGCGTCGATGATCAGGAAATCGCGGCCCTCGCCGGATTTCACAAAGATCACCTCGCTGACCAAGATGCCCGAATTGCCCGCAATCAGGCGGCCCGGCTCAATCTCGACCTCGCAGCCCAGATGGCCGACTTCCTCGCGGATGACCTGCCCCCAGTCCAGCGGTAGCGGCGGCGCCTCGTTCGAGCGCACATAGGGAATGCCAAGCCCGCCGCCCAGATCCAGCCGCGTGATGTCATGCCCGTCAGCGCGCAGGGTTTCCGTCAGTTCGGCCACCTTGCGATAGGCCAGGCGGAACGGCTCCAGATCGGTCAGCTGGCTGCCGATATGCATATCGATGCCAACGATTTTCAGCCCCTTCAGGCTAGCCGCATGGGCATAAACCTCGCGCGCACGGGAAATCGGGATGCCGAACTTGTTCTCGCTTTTGCCGGTGGCGATCTTGGCGTGGGTTTTGGCATCGACATCGGGGTTCACGCGAATGGTGACCGGGGCGACCACGCCCATGGACAGCGCGACCTGGTTCAGCACTTCCATCTCTGGCTCGGACTCCAGGTTGAACTGGCGAATGCCGCCCTCCAGCGCTGCGCGCATCTCCTCCCACGTCTTGCCGACGCCGGAAAACACGATCCGCTCGCCCGGCACGCCGGCGGCCTTGGCCCGCGCGTATTCCCCGCCAGACACCACATCCATGCCTGCGCCCTCCTTGGCGAGGATGGTCAGTAGCGCCTGATTGCTGGCCGCTTTCATCGCGTAGCACACGACGTGATCCATGCCGCTCAGCGCCTCCTGGAACAGGCGGAAATGGCGCGTTAGCGTGGCGCGGGAATAAAGGTAGAAAGGCGTGCCGACCTGCGCGGCAATTTCGGCCACGGGCACATCCTCGGCAAAAAGCTGCCCGTCACGATAAAGAAAATGGTCCATTGCGCGTCCCTTTCAGTGCTTGGTCGCGCTCTTACCATGACGGGGCCGCGAATCAACGCCCCGCCCTTCATTGTTCTGAAAATACCCTTGGCCCGTTGCGGCCCGCCCCTAGCCTGTGACCTTTGGTGCCGGGTTGTCGGTCTGGCCCGGCGGCACAGGCTCGCCATCGGCACCGCAAGCAGCCAGCAGCGCGGCAAGGATCAGGGGTGCTATGATGCGCATAGCGGGCCTCCTATCGGGCAGGAAGGTGGGTTACAAACCCACCCTACGCCGGTTTCACCCAAGGCTCAAAGCCCCAGGCGGGTTTTCCACGCGGCGACCTGTTCGCGCACACACATCGGCGATGTGCCACCGTAAGAGATGCGCGAATTCACCGAATTGTCCACGCCAAGCACGCCAAAGACAGCATCGGTGATGCCGGCATGAACGCCCTGCATGTCGGCCAGCGACAGGTCGGGCAGGTCGCAGCCCTTGCCCTCGGCCAGAGCCACAAGCGATCCGGTGACGTGGTGCGCGTCGCGGAACGGCAGGTTCAATTCGCGCACCAGCCAGTCGGCAAGGTCCGTCGCGGTGGAAAACCCCGACCCTGCGGCGGCTTTCAGCGCCTCGCGGTTGGCCTGCATATCCGTGACCATCCCGGCCATGGCCGCCAGCGCCAGCAAAAGGTTGTCGGCCGCGTCGAACACCTGTTCCTTATCTTCCTGCATGTCCTTGGAATAGGCCAGCGGGAGGCCTTTCATTACCGTCATCAGCGCCACATTGGCCCCGAAGATGCGCCCGATCTTGGCGCGGATCAGTTCCGCCGCATCGGGGTTGCGCTTTTGCGGCATGATCGACGATCCGGTGGACCACTTGTCCGACATCTTCACGAACCGGAACTGGGCCGAGGACCAGATCACCAATTCTTCGGCCAGACGGGACAGGTGCATCGCGCAGACCGAGGCAACGCTCAGGAATTCCAGGGCGAAATCGCGGTCGGCGACAGCGTCAAGGCTGTTGGCAGTGGGGCGCGCAAAGCCCAGCGCCTGCGCCGTCATGTCCCGATCAATCGGGAAACCCGTGCCGGCCAGCGCGGCAGACCCAAGCGGGCATTCGTTCATCCGTTCGCGCGCATCGCGCAGACGCGACAAATCGCGACCCAGCATTTCCACGTAGGCCATCATGTGATGGCCCCAGGTCACCGGCTGCGCGGTTTGCAGGTGGGTAAAACCGGGCATGACCCAATCGGCCCCCGCCTCGGCCTGACCGATGAGTGCCTTCATCAACGACTCGACCCCTTCGGCGGCCTGGTCCAGCTGGTCGCGCACCCAGAGCTTGAAATCCGTCGCCACCTGGTCGTTGCGCGAACGGGCGGTGTGCAAACGGCCCGCGGGTTCGCCCACCACTTCTTTCAGACGCGCCTCGACGTTCATGTGGATGTCTTCCAGCGCGGTGGAAAATTCGAACGTACCGCCCTCGATCTCTGACAAGACCGTGAGCAGCCCTTCCCGAATGGCCTTTGCATCGCTATCACTCACGATACCCGTCGCTGCCAACATGGCGGCATGGGCCCTGGAGCCGGCAATATCCTGCGCCGCCATCCGCTGGTCGTACCCGATCGAGGCGTTGATCGCCTCCATGATCGCGTCCGGTCCGGCGGCAAAGCGGCCGCCCCACATCTGGTTCGAGGTCTTGTCTGCCATAACCGGCTCCTTCGGAGGTCTCATGCGCCTGTTTTCAACCATCGTCCTTTATACCGCCCTTGCCTTGGGTGCAAACGCCGCCCTTGCACAATCGGTCGATCCAGCCCTGTTGGCAGGGGATATGAAGAAACTGGTGGTGGCAGAGATGCCCAAAGACCTGCCCGCCGGGGAATTCACCCGCGAAGATGGCAGCACCGGCAGCTTGATGGACCACCGGGGCAAGGTGGTTCTGGTGAACTTCTGGGCCACATGGTGTGCGCCCTGTCGCCACGAAATGCCCATGCTTTCGGCCTTGCAAACCGAATTCGGCGGCGAGGAATTCCAGGTCGTGACCATTTCCACCGGCCGCGACAACCCCGCCAAGATCGCGCGTTTCTTTGGCGACATGGACATCAGCAACCTGCCGCAGAACCGCGACGAGGGGATGCGTACCGCGCGCAAGCTGGCGGTTCTGGGCCTGCCCGTGGTCTTGCTGCTGGACCGCGACGGGCGCGAGATTGCGCGCATGACCGGCCCCGCCACATGGGACAGCGCCGAGGCGCGGGCGCTGATCGCCTCGCTGGTTGCGCAGGACTGACCGCGAAGTCAGTCCAGTGACCGCGCCATTTCCGCCACCGGCCCGTGGCACGGACATGCCGTGAGGTGGTCGTTCACCATCCCGACCGCCTGCATGAAGGCATAGATGATGGTGGGCCCGCAAAACTTGAACCCTTCTTTCTTCAAATCTTTCGCGATTTGCTCTGATATTTCTGTCTTGGCGGGCACCTCGGCCAGACTGGCCCATTGGTTCTGGATCGGGCTGTTGCCGACGTATTTCCACAAGTAGCGGTCAAAGCCTTCGCAAGCCTCGATCCGCTGCCATGCGCGGGCGTTGCCAATAGTACTCTCGATCTTTCCGCGGTGCCGGATAATGCCCGGATCCGCCAGCAGGCGCTGCACATCTTCTTCACCCCACTCGGCAATCACATTCGGGTCAAACCCCTGAAAAGCCGCACGAAACCCTTCGCGTTTCTTCAGGATGGTGATCCAGCTAAGGCCCGCCTGAAACCCGTCAAGAATCAGCTTTTCCCACAGCGCGCGGCTGTCCCACTCGGGCACGCCCCACTCGGTATCGTGATAGTCCTCATAGATCTTTTCGGACCCGACCCACCCGCATCTTTCACTCATCATCATCCACTCCAAAGCGGTTCGCACGGAGTTTACTAAAATTAGAACAAAATGGGAATGTTAAGCTCGCATTAGGGGTCGTGTGCCCATGTTGCCCACGAGTTTTTCGAACACCGGAGGGGACCATGGCCAAAACACGCAGGGGAAAACTGATGAACATCCCGCGTGAGCTGGACACCCCGCTGACCTACGCGGTCCATGCGCGGGACAAGGCCACCATAGATATGGTGGCCGAGGCCGTACACCATAAGCATGTGTTGCTGGCCTATCAGCCGATCGTGCAATCTCAGCGGCAGGATCGCCCCGCCTTCTACGAAGGGCTGATCCGCGTGCTGGATGATACCGGGCGCATCATTCCAGCCAAGGATTTCATCGACTCGATCGAGAATACGGAACTCGGGCGCGAGGTGGACTGCATCGCGCTGGATCTGGGCCTGCGCGCGCTGCACCGCGCGCCCGACATTCGCCTGTCGATCAACATGTCGGCGCGCTCGGTCGGGTATCCGCGCTGGATGCAGATCCTGAAACGCGGATTGGCGCGCGATGTCACCATCGCCGAGCGACTGATCTTGGAAATCACTGAAAGTTCGGCGATGCTGGTGCCGGAATTGGTGATGAATTTCATGGGCGAATTGCAGCGCAAGAGAATCTCCTTCGCGCTGGATGATTTCGGGGCTGGCTATACCTCTTTCCGCTACCTACGCGATTTCTATTTCGACATCGTCAAGATCAGCGGACAGTTCATTCGCGGCGTCCACGGCGATGCGGACAACCAGGTGCTGACCAAAGCGCTGGTCGCAATTTCCCGGCAGTTCGATATGTTCACCGTGGCTGAAAGCGTTGAAAATGCTGCCGATGCGGCTTGGCTGACCGAGAGCGGAATCGATTGCCAGCAGGGGTATCTGTTCGGCGCGCCCTCGACCACGCCACCGTGGAAAGAGCCGTCGGCCATGACCGTCAACGGACGCACCGCCGGATAAAGCCTCCTATCGCGAAACAATATTGCGCTAACAGCATTCGATTTTTGCATTCCCCCTCGCCGTTGCAGCCTGCAAGGTTGCCGCAACGCGGCATTTCCTCTATCATTCGCGCTGAGACCGGGCTCCCGGACATGGCGACCCGTCATGGCCACCCCCGGGTCCGGTTCTGAAGGTGGAGGAAAACCCATGACCAATGTCGTAATCGTTTCGGCCGCACGTACTGCCGTCGGCTCTTTCGGCGGCTCGTTCGCCAATACGCCCGCCCATGACCTCGGCGCCGCCGTGCTGGAGGCCGTCGTGGCCCGCGCCGGCATCGACAAATCCGAAGTGTCCGAAACGATCCTAGGTCAGGTTCTGACCGCCACGCAGGGTCAAAACCCCGCTCGCCAGGCTCATATCAATGCTGGCCTGCCAAAAGAAGCGTCCGCATGGTCAATCAATCAGGTCTGCGGCTCGGGCCTGCGCACCGTCGCACTGGCCGCGCAGCATATCCAGCTGGGTGATTCCGCCATCGTCGCCGCTGGCGGCCAGGAAAGCATGACCCTTTCCCCCCATGCCGCGTACCTGCGCGCCGGGCACAAGATGGGCGATGTGTCTTACATCGACACCATGATCCGCGATGGCTTGTGGGACGCGTTCAACGGCTACCACATGGGCCAGACCGCTGAAAACGTTGCCGAGCAGTGGCAGATCAGCCGCGAGCAGCAGGACGAATTCGCCGTCGCCTCGCAAAACAAGGCCGAGGCCGCCCAGAACGCCGGTAAATTCGCCGAAGAAATCATCCCCTTCACCGTCAAATCGCGCCGCAGCGAGACGATCGTGGACCAAGACGAATACATCCGCCATGGCGCGACCATGGAAGCGATGCAAAAGCTGCGCCCCGCCTTCACCAAGGACGGGTCGGTTACTGCGGCCAATGCTTCGGGCCTGAACGACGGTGCCGCCGCCGTACTGCTGATGACCGCAGAAGAGGCAGAAAAGCGCGGGCTGGAACCGCTGGCCCGCATCGCATCCTACGCGACCGTCGGCTTGGACCCGTCGATCATGGGCGTCGGCCCGATCTTTGCGTCGCGCAAGGCGCTGGACAAGGCCGGCTGGGCCGCGACCGACTTGGACCTGATCGAAGCGAACGAAGCCTTCGCCGCGCAGGCCTGCGCCGTGAACAAGGACATGGGCTGGGATCCGTCGATCGTGAACGTGAACGGCGGCGCCATCGCCATCGGCCACCCGATCGGCGCCTCGGGCTGCCGCATTCTGAACACCCTGCTGTTCGAAATGAAGCGCCGCGACGCGAAGAAAGGCCTTGCCACGCTGTGCATCGGCGGCGGCATGGGCGTGGCCATGTGCCTTGAGCGCCCCTGATTCTGCATCCGCATCTTGAAAACGAAGGGCGCCCCTCAACCGGCGCCCTTTTTCTTTGATTTTCTGCGAAAATTCGCTGGCACGGGCTGGAATTTCATATGGGTGTCACGCCGCGTGCGCAAAAAAAACATGCTGCAACTGCAAAATATTCGCGCAATATTATTGCGCATCCTGCGCCGGTTCGGTAATACCATTACCAACACATTTGCCAACTCGGAGGACACAATGGCACGTATCGCACTCGTCACCGGCGGCTCGCGCGGCATCGGCGCAGCTATTTCTCAAGCACTCGCAGCGGCCGGTTACACCGTTGCCGCAACCTATGCCGGCAACGATGAAGCCGCCGCCAAATTCACCGAAGAAACCGGCATCAAGACCTACAAATGGAACGTGGCCGATTATGACGAATGCGCCGCAGGCATCGCCCAGATCGATGCCGACCTTGGCCCCGTCGACATTCTGGTCAACAACGCGGGCATCACCCGTGACGCGCCCTTCCATAAGATGACCCGCGAACAGTGGACCCAGGTGATGGACACCAACCTGTCCGGCGTGTTCAACATGACCCACCCGATCTGGCCCGGCATGCGCGAGCGTAAATTCGGCCGCGTCATCACCATCTCGTCGATCAACGGCCAGAAAGGCCAGTTCGCACAGGCCAACTATTCCGCGGCCAAGGCCGGTGACATCGGCTTCACCAAGGCACTGGCGCAAGAAGGCGCACGCGCAGGCATCACCGTCAACGTGATCTGCCCCGGCTATATCGCCACTGATATGGTCATGGCTGTGCCCGAAAAGGTGCGCGAATCGATCATTTCGACCATTCCCGTGGGCCGTCTGGGCGAGCCTGAAGACATCGCGCGCTGCGTCGTCTTCCTTGCCTCGGACGAAGCCGGATTTATCACCGGCTCGACCATTACGGCGAATGGCGGCCAATACATGACCTGATCTGGCATGCAATCCTTGCAAAACGCCCCGCCAATAGTGCGGGGTGTTTTCATTTGTGCATTCGCGCACAAGACCCGCGCCCCTGTCGGGCTTTCCCCGCCCCCACGCCGCGCCCTATCCTTTGCAAAACCGGAGGATACCCCATGCTGACCCAGATCAAAGGACTGCACCACGTCACCTCGCTGGCCAGCGGCGCGAATGAAAACAACGGCTTTTTCACCCGCACACTTGGCCTGCGCTGCGTCAAGAAAACCGTGAATTTCGACGCGCCCGAGGTTTATCACCTCTATTATGGCGACGCGGCGGGCACGCCCGGATCGGTGATGACCTATTTCCCCTTCCCCAACGCCCGCCGCGGTCGCCCTGGCGCGGGCGAGGTGTCGGAAACCGCCTTTGCCGTGCCGCGCGGGGCCACCGCATGGTGGGTCGACCGGCTGGCGCAACACGGGGTCGAAGGAATCCAGCCCCAGACCCGCTTTGGCGAGGCACGGCTGCGTTTCAACGGTCCCAATGGCGACGGGTTTCGCTGGTCGAGGTTGACGATAACCGCGCCCCTTGGCTGTCGCATGGAGTCGATGATGCCCATGCCATTCGCGGGTTCCATTCCGCGGAAATGCGGCTGAACGATCACGGGGCCTCGGCCGAATTGCTGCAATTCATGGGCTATCAGCAAGAGGCGCAGGATGGCGACGTGACCCGCTTCATCCGCGATGGCGGCAATGGCGCGCACCGGATCGACATCGAAACCCTGCCCGATGCGCCGCAGGCCGCGCAGGGGGCCGGATCGGTCCACCACATCGCCTTTTCGGTCGATGACCGCGCCGCCCAACTGGAGGTCCGCAAAGCACTGATGGACACCGGATACCAAGTGACGCCGGTGATCGACCGCGACTATTTCTGGGCGATCTATTTCCGCACCCCCGGCGGTGTCTTGTTCGAGGTGGCCACAAACGAGCCGGGCTTTGACCGCGACGAGGATGCCGCGCATTTGGGCGAGGCTTTGAAACTGCCCGATCAGCACGCCCATTTGCGCCGCCAACTGGAACAGCTGCTAGAGCCGATCACCGATTGACGGGCCGCGCGCGGCACGGTTTAACCCTCTGGAAACGGAGAGCTTCATGACACGCCGCGCCACTTTCATCGGCTTCACCGCCGTCCTATTATGGGCGCTGCTGGCTTTGCTGACCGTGGGCAGCGCCCCTACCCCGCCGCTTTTGCTGAACGCAATCTGTTTTGCCATCGGCGGGGTCATCGGGTTAGCCTGGACCGCACGCACGGGCGGGTTCGGCAAGCTACGCCGCGTGTCGTGGAAGATCTATATCTTTGGCACCGTTGGGCTTTTCGGCTATCACGCGCTATATTTCAGCGCCCTGCGCCATGCTCCGCCCGCGCAGGCGGGGCTGATCGCCTATCTTTGGCCGCTTCTGATCGTGCTGTTTTCCGGCCTGCTGCCGGGCGAACGTCTGCGCGGCGGCCATTTCATCGGGGCCTTGCTGGGTTTTTTGGGCGCGGCCTTGATCATCGGCGCGGATTTCGCCGATTTTGACCCGCAGAACCTGCTGGGCTATGGGTTGGCGCTGTGCTGCGCGATGTTCTGGTCGGGCTATTCGGTGTTATCGCGCCGGATCGGTAGTGCGCCAACGGAAACCGTTGCGGTTTTCTGCATCGCCACAGCTGTCCTTTCCGTCGCGCTGCACCTTGCAACCGAACAGACCGCCTGGCCCGAGGGCGCACTTGGCTGGGCATCGGCCATCGCGCTTGGCGCGGGTCCGGTGGGCCTTGCCTTTTATGTCTGGGATATCGGGGTGAAACGCGGTGACATTCAGCTTTTGGGCGTCGCAAGCTATGCCGCGCCGCTGCTGTCCACGCTTATTCTGGTGGCCGTGGGCATTGCCAAGCCGACGGCCGGCTTGGCCATTGCTGCGTTGTTGATCACCGGCGGCGCAGCGGTCGCTGCACGCGCCAGCATGTCAAAGCACTGATTTATCGGTGTCTCTCAACGCTCCTGTGCCTGATCCACTTGGATCAGTTCATCGAGGAAAGGCGCGTGATCTCTTCCTTCAGGCGCAGTTTTTGCTTTTTCATCGCCGCAATCTCGGTGTCGGACGCACCCGGCGCACGCTGCGCCTGCTCGACCTGAGTGGACAGAACATGATGCTTCTTCTTCAATTCCTCAAGATGCGAACCCAAGCTCATGGTTTTCCTCCTTCTGATGTAAAAGCTGTGTAATACCAGTCCAGCACAGATTCGTGCGCCTGTCACGCTGCAGACGCAACATACGGCAAACAAATGCCTAAAGATTGATGCAAGATGCAGATTATGTCGGAAATGGCAGCGCCGCACCTGCACGCAGGACATCGCTCATAAGTGGCGAATAATCCTCACAATCGCTAACGTGGCGGACGCCGCGATGCATTGCGACACCCGCCATCAGCCTGAAATCCGCACGACCGTTTTTTCGCCCGCGCAGCAGCACCAATTGCGCCTCGCGTCCCGTGCGGGGAAACAGCGGCAGCAGTTGCAACGACCCAAGCCGCGCCTGCATCAGCGCCATCAATTCCGGCAAACGCTCAGCCCGCTGGATAAATGTGACATAGCCACCGGGGGCGACACGGCGCGCGGCGGCCTTCACCCAATCCTCCAGCGGAGTCGCTTCGCCCATGGCACGTTCGCGCCCCGCATCCGGCGCGGTCGAGGATGCGTCGCGCCGGAAATAGGGCGGATTGGCGATAACATGATCGAACTGAACCTCGCGCAGCGCGGCGGGCATCTGCGCCAGATCGCCCACGACCACCTGCATCACACCCCCCAAAGCTGCGGCATTTTCGCGGGCCAGCGCGGCATATTCGGGCTGCACCTCCAGTCCCCAAAGCTGCACACCGGGCACCCGCGCGGCCAGGCACAACCCCGCCGCCCCGACGCCGCAGCCCAGATCCAGCACACGCTGCCCGTCCTTCGCGGGCACACTGGCCGCAAGGATCACCGGGTCCACTCCGGCGCGATAGCCCTTGCGGGGCTGGGCCAGAACCAGCCGCCCCCCCAGAAACTTGTCGCGGGTGACGTCCTGCATGTCAGCCGTCCATCTCGATCTCATTGTCGCGCAGGATCGCCTGCGCCATGAACAAATCGCTGTCCAGAACCATCAAACGGCGCGGGAAAATCCCGATCCCGCCTTCAAGGACGCTCATGTTTACGTCCATTTCAAAGCAGTCTATACCGGCGCCCTGAAGCAGCACCTTTGCATAGGCGATGGAAGTCGGGTCCGTGGTGCGCAAAAGCTGTTTCATGTCTTGCAGATAAGCCCGCCCCCCTGACTTGTCGAGGGCAGGCGCCATCAGAGCCGCCACGGGAAGGGCAACAGGGGATGACAGCGCAGATGAGCCTCGATCA
The DNA here is from genome assembly GCA_002366795.1 of Rhodobacteraceae bacterium UBA3069. Lineage (GTDB taxonomy): Bacteria > Pseudomonadota > Alphaproteobacteria > Rhodobacterales > Rhodobacteraceae > UBA3069. The sequence goes on from DFBX01000092.1 coordinate 37,219, forward strand.
AGCCACCACAAAACCGCATGAACAACTGGCCAATCACCTGACCAGCGGGATGGAGGCGGTGAACACCCTGATCCGCACCCGCATGGCATCAAAGCACGCGCCGCGTATCCCCGAAGTGACTGCCCACTTGGTCGAGGCTGGCGGCAAACGCCTGCGCCCGATGCTGACCCTCGCCGCGGCAGAACTGTGCGGCTATGACGGCCCGTTTCATGTGCATCTGGCCGCCACTGTCGAATTCATTCACACCGCCACGCTGCTGCATGACGACGTGGTGGATGAAAGCGCGCAGCGCCGCGGCCGCCCCACCGCGAACCTTTTGTGGGATAACAAATCCAGCGTGCTGGTGGGGGACTACCTGTTTTCCCGCAGCTTCCAACTGATGGTGGAAACCGGCAACCTGCGAGTACTGGACATCCTCGCCAATGCATCCGCCACCATTGCCGAGGGCGAGGTGCTGCAACTGACCGCCGCGCAGGATCTGAAAACCGATGAATCCATCTACCTGCAAGTGGTGCGTGGCAAGACCGCCGCGCTGTTTTCCGCCGCGACCGAAGTTGGCGGCGTGATCGCCGGCGCACCCGAGGACCAGGTGAAAGCCCTGTTCGATTACGGCGATTCGCTTGGCGTGGCCTTCCAGATCGTCGATGACCTGCTGGATTACCAGGGCGACAGCGGCTCCACCGGCAAGAACGTCGGTGACGATTTTCGCGAACGCAAACTGACCCTGCCGGTGATCAAGGCCGTTGCTGCCGCCGATGCCGAGGAACGCGCCTTCTGGACCCGCACGATCGAGCGCGGCAAACAGGAAGAGGGCGACTTGGAACACGCCATTTCGCTGCTGCACAAGCACGGCACGCTGGAGGCGACCCGCCTCGACGCGCTGGCCTATGCGGCTCACGCGAAACAGGCCATGGCGAAACTGCCCGACCACCCGATCCGGCAAATGCTGTCGGATATCGCCGATTACGTGGTCGCGCGGATCACCTGATCCCATTTTCATTTTGCCAAAAAAAACTCACGGCGCGGCCTCTCAAAGGGCGCGCCGATCAGGTCAATCGCGCCGCCGCAACCCACCAGCCCGTGCGCTGCAATTTATCCGCTGCCGCACTGGCCGCTGCCGCGTCGGAATAAAGCCCGAAGCAGGTCGCGCCCGATCCGGACATACGCGCCAGAAGGCAGGCATCGGTCGCCGTGATCGCTTGCAAGGCCTCGGCGATCACCGGTTCTGTGGCAATGGCCGGGGCCTCCAGATCGTTGCGCTGTTCGGCCAGCCATCCGGCCAGTTCCCCGGCATCGGCCCAATCGGGCAGCTCGGGCATGGGCGGATTTTCCTTATTGGCCAATCGGCGGAAAATTTCGGGCGTGGGCACGTCCACGCCGGGGTTGACCAGCACGGCCCAGACCGGCGGCATGCCGTCCAGCACTTTAACCTGCTCGCCAATTCCGCGCATCCGGGCAGCCCGCGCCGCCATGCAAACCGGCACATCCGCCCCAAGGCGCAGGCCCTGATCCTTGGGCCAGCTGCCCGTCAATTCGCCAATCGCCCGCAGGCAGGCCGCCGCGTCCGACGATCCGCCGCCAATCCCCGCAGCCGCGGGTAGGCGTTTTTCAAGGATCACATCGACCCCCTGCCCCATCATGCCAGCCGCACGCATCACCAAGTTGCGCCCGTCATCGGGCACCCCTTCTGCAAGCGGCCCGATCACGCGCAAGCGGCGGTGCGGGGCTAGGGAAACCGAAAGCGTGTCGCCCACATCGGCAAAAGCCACCAGCGAATCCAGCAGGTGATAGCCATCTTCGCGGCGGCCGGTGACATGCAGGGTCAGATTGATCTTGGCAGGCGCGAAGGCCTCAATTGCTTTCATCGGTGACCTTGTCGACAACGTGCAGCGGCTCTGTCCCCTCGGCGGCCAGAACCACATCCAGACCCACGTCCAGCTTGGCGCGCAGCCGCTCCACGTCCACGTCGCCGCTGGCGTTTTCGTCATTCGCAAAGGACAGGGCGCGACGCCATTGGAACCGTGCCTCCATCTCGCGGCCCACAGCCCACAACGTATCGCCCAGATGGTCGTTGACCACCGGATCGACGGGCATCAGCTCGGCCGCGCGCTCCATATGCACGACCGCCTCTTCATAGCGGCCCAGCCGGTACAAGGCCCAGCCAAGCGAGTCGACAATATAACCCGAGCGCGGCTGTGCGGCGGCGGCGCGTTCGATCATCTCCAGCGCCTCGTCCAGCTTGGCACCCTTTTCAACCAGCGAATAGCCAAGGTAGTTCAGCACCTGCGGCTGATCGGGGCTCAGGTCCAGCGCCTTGCGAAAATCAGCCTCTGCGGCGTCCCATTCGTCCAGCCGTTCGTGGCTGATCGCACGAGCGTAATAGATGAACCATTCGGGCGCGCTGTCATCGCCGTAAAGGGCGATCGCGGCATCATAGGCCTCGACCGCGCCGGTGAAATCCTTTTGTTGCCGCTTCAGATCACCAAGAGAGGTGTGAACGATGGGCAGATCGCCATGGCTGCGCGTCAGCTGCTCCAACACTTCGGCCGCAGCCTCGATCCGGTCCGCCCGGCGCAGAGATTCTGCCCGCCCCAGTTCGGCCGCGTGAAACGCCGGGTCGCTTTGCGGCACCAGACGGTAGGTTTTCACGGCAAGATCATAGCGTTGCATATCGTCCAGCAGGCTCGCACTCAGCAGGATGGCATCCACATGGCCCGGGCGCAGATAGCTGGCGACGCGCGAATACAGCAGCGTGTAATCGTCCGACGCTTCGTTCGACAGCGCGGCGGCGACCGAATAGAACAGCTCGGCCACGCCGTCCTTGGGGCCCTGCACATGCGTGAAGGACAGACGCTCGCCCGCCGTTAGCGCATCATGCATCGCGCGCAATCCGGGGTCCAGTTCGCCGGCGAACAGGCTATTCATCAGGGCCAGCGCCTCGTCCTGACGGTCCATCTGCGACAGGATCTCTACCCGTGCCATCACCCCGCGACGGGTCATCTGCAGGGGACCGGCCTTATCGTCGGCCAAGATTTGTTCGGCGCCTTCGAAATCCCCGACCGAGGCAAGAGCCAACGCCTTGTGATAGTTGGCAAAAGCAGCCAGACCGCGATCTTCACTGACAACATCGAAGGCGGCAAGCGCCTCTTTGACCTCGCCTTCGCCCATCAGGGCCCAGCCCTTCAACAGCCCGTCCACCAGCGGCCCGACGCCGCGATCTTCGTCAAGACGGGTCAAGATCGCCGCATAGTTGCTGTCCTGCGCTTCGCCCGCGACAAGCGCCATTTGGGCGACCTGGCTGGCCAGCCCGGCCTCTTCCATACGGCTGGCGACCAGCCCGGCATTGTCCAGATCACCCAGCGACAGATAGGCCAGCGTGGCGTTTTCCATCAGCGCGGGATTGGACGGATCACGCGCAAGCGCCATCGTGAAATAGCGCGAGGCGGCTTCGAAATCATGTTCGTATCCGGCCTGACGCGCCGCCAGATATGACCCGGCGAGCTGCTGTGCCTGAACCGGTTCGGGCAAGCCCGTGCCAATGCCCAGCCCGATGGCCAGAACCGCCACTTTCCAATGCTTGATTGCCACGAAGCCCTGCCTCTCTTTTCATGCGAAATCGGGCATTAGCCTAGCAACTCCTGCGTCAAACGCAATGAGAGGCGGCAAAGCGCCGCCTCTCATCGAGAATGGTTTGATGATGCAAATCGCATTTGGCTAAATCGGGACCTCGAACCACTGGAAATCCTCATGGGATCACCAAGGGCAAACGCCCCACTCACGGCATTTACGTTAAGAAAGCATTTACCGTTCCTGCGAGTCACCCTTCGTGAATTCGTTGAAAATTTCGCGTTTCCATGCAAAACTCACGTTCACGATGCGTGAATTCGACATGACACTGGATTGGGAGCGCAAGCTGCTGATCGCCTTCGTGCTACTGAGTCTCGGAACGCTGCTGGGGCCATTCGGTACGTATGACATCATGGGCATATGGGACAGGCTAACCTTTTGGTGCCTCGACATCATCGGTGCGGCCCTGCTGATGCATGTGATTGTCGGCACGATCTACAACAGTTCCGTATTGATATCCGCGCCTCCGATGGTGCGTTTCATGGCGGGCGTGGCGATTGCCGCCGTGCCGACCTCTGCCTGGATCCGCTTCGTGTTTCTGTCGATGGTCGGGCCAAACGGCCCCGGCATTCATTTCCCGCGCCTGTGGGCCGAAGTTGTCGCTGTCTCTGCCGTGGTTCTGTGGATCGAATACGACCTGCTGCCACGCGCGCGCCGCGCCCGTGGCAGCACCGGGCGGAAAGCGGCACCACTTTTTTCATCGCACCCCCACATACCGAACGCCCAAGTCACGCCACCCGAACCGGATGCAACGCCGACCCTTGCGCAGCTGTCGGACCAGGCCCCGCTGCTGGACCGCCTGCCAGACGAGGCGCGACCGGGCAAGTTGATCTCGATCTCGATGCAAGACCATTACGCCGCCATCACTATGACCACCGGCACTTTCCTGCTGTTGATGCGGCTGAGCGATGCGCTGCAATTACTGGGCGAAATACCGGGGGCACAAATTCACCGATCGCATTGGGCCGCCGCCGAATTTGCCAAAGAGCTGACACGCAAAGGCCGCCGCATGCGATTGCAACTGACAGACGGGCGGAGCCTGCCGGTCAGTGCCTCTTACCTGAAGGTGGCAAAAAAATTGGTCGGCGCAGCGCCAAAAACGGTGCCATAAAAAAGGGCGACCCGCAGGCCGCCCGTTTTCCGATCCACGCGATCGCATGATCACATATTGGGATAGTTCGGCCCGTCGCCCCCCTGCGGCGTGGTCCAGTTGATGTTCTGACTGGGATCCTTGATATCGCAGGTCTTGCAGTGAACGCAGTTCTGGAAGTTGATGACGAATTGTTGCTCGCCGTCCTTTTCCAGGAATTCATACACGCCCGCCGGACAATAACGCGCCGACGGTCCCGCGTATTTGGCAAGGTTCACCGAAACCGGGATGCTTTCGTCCTTCAGTTTCAGATGGCAGGGCTGGCTTTCCTCGTGGTTGGTCATGCTGAACGAGACGTTGGTCAGCCGGTCGAAACTGATCTTGCCATCGGGCTTGGGATATTCGATCGGCTTGTGCTTCGACGCTTCCTCGGTCGCGGCGGCGTCGTTCTTGCCATGTTTCAGCGTGCCCAGCAGGCTGAAGCCCAGCGTATTGGTCCACATATCGAACCCGCCAAGCGCCAACGACGCAGTCAGACCGAACTTTGACCACAAGGGTTTTACGTTACGAACTTTTTTCAAGTCTTTGCCAATGGCGCCCTTGCGCACTTCGTCCTCGTAGGCGGTCAGCTCGTCGCCCATCCGGCCGCCCTGGATCGCCTCATATGCGGCTTCGGCCGCGGCCTTGCCGGACAACATGGCATTGTGGTTACCCTTGATGCGCGGCACGTTGACCATGCCAACCGAGCAGCCCAGCATCGCCGCGCCGGGCACGACCATCTTGGGCATCGATTGATATCCGCCTTCGGAAATCGCGCGCGCGCCGTACGCCACGCGTTTGCCGCCTTCCAGCAGTTCCGCCACCATCGGATGATGCTTGAAACGCTGGAATTCCATGTAGGGGAACAGATAGGGGTTCTTATAGTTCAGGTGAACCACGAAACCCACGTAAACCTGATTATTTTCAAGGTGATAGATGAACGATCCACCGCCCGCGTTCGATCCAAGCGGCCAGCCCATCGTGTGGGTCACGGTGCCTTCCTTGTGCTTGGCGGGATCGATCTCCCAGATCTCTTTCATGCCAAGGCCGAACTTCTGCGGATCGTGGCCCTTGGAAAGGTCGTATTTCTCGATCAGCTCTTTCGACAGCGAACCGCGAACGCCTTCGGACAGGAACACGTACCTGCCGTGCAGTTCCATCCCCGGCTCGCTGTTCGGGCCAAGCGATCCGTCAGGCTCCAGCCCGAACACGCCCGCCACGACGCCCTTCACGCGGTCGCCGTCATAGATCAGTTCGGAACAGGCCATGCCGGGGAAAATCTCGACCCCCAGTTCCTCGGCCTGTTCGGCCATCCAGCGGCAGACATTGCCCATCGACACGATATAATTGCCGTGGTTGTTCATCAGCGGCGGCATGGGGAAGTTCGGCACGCGAATGCCGCCGACCTCGCCCAGCATGTAGAAATTGTCCTCTTTCACGGGGACATTCAACGGCGCGCCTTTTTCCTTCCAGTCGGGGATCAGCGCGTCCAGCCCACAGGGGTCCAGCACGGCACCCGACAGGATATGCGCGCCCACTTCGGAGCCCTTCTCCAGCACCACGACGTTCAGGTCGGCATCCAGCTGTTTCAGCCGGATCGCAGCCGAAAGCCCCGCAGGCCCCGCGCCCACGATGACCACGTCATATTCCATTGCTTCCCGTTCGATCTCGCTCATATTGCTGGCTCCTCCGGTTGGCCAACAGGGCATGGCCCCGCGCACGCGTAACATTATTTCGCAGATGGTTACCGCGCCGCAGCATTGCACGTCAATCACAACACGGCGTCATTTATCGGTTCTTATTCTGACAGGCAGCCTCATATTCCGCAAAGCGGGATAGCAAAGGTGGCACCCCTTTGCCGCCTGCTGCGGTTTCACTTGCATTGCCCCTGTCCTTTGGGTCAGGTATTCGAAACCCTGAAGCACCGCAGGGGGGACGGGACAGCCCGTGCAGCCCCCTGACTTACTTGTGGATAGTGACCGGATACACCTATGGAAAAGATCCCGATGACGCGCGCGGGCCATACCGCTGCAGAAAACGAGCTAAAGCTGCTCAAGACTGTCGAAAGACCAGCTATCATTCAGGCCATCGCCGAGGCGCGCGAACTGGGCGACCTGAAGGAAAACGCCGAGTATCACTCTGCGCGTGAAAAACAGGGCTTTATCGAAGGTCGCATCAAAGAGTTGGAGGGCATCGTGTCCTTGGCCGAGGTGATCGACCCGACCACGCTGAACGGCGCGATCAAGTTTGGCGCGACCGTTACGTTGGTGGACGAAGACACCGAGGAAGAAAAGACCTGGCAGATCGTGGGCGAGCATGAAGCCAACATCGAAAAGGGTCTTTTGAACATCAAGTCGCCCATCGCCCGCGCCCTCATCGGCAAGGAAGAAGGCGACAGCGTCGAGGTTCGCACCCCCGGCGGTGAGAAATACTACGAAGTCGTCAAGATCGCTTATATCTGACCGGAGCAAACGCCCGATGTCCGCCGATATGCCTGTTCTGCCCAAAGCGACCCTGCCCAAGCCTGGGCAGCCCCAAGCTGTGCGCGCCGAAACCGCCGCGCAGGCGCGGACCACGACCCAGGCCAATCCCAAGCGGCCCACGGGTGCGGCGACGGCAACTGTGCGCCCGTCGACGCCCATGGGTGTCTACGACCGCCCGTCCGAGCCAAAGATCACCGCGATTGAAATCGTGGCGCTGGCGCTTTCAGCGGTGTGGTTCATCGGCGTGATCGTGTTCTTTGCGCTGGTCGATCTGGGCCCCGCCCCAGAGGGAACGGGCGGCATTCGTTTTGTCATGACCATGTTGGCCGTCTTCATGCCGGTCGCCATGATCTGGGTCGCCGCACTGGCCGCCCGCGCGTCCCGCGTGATGCGCGAGGAAAGCCAGCGGCTTCAGGCGGCGATTGACGCGATCCGCCAAGCCTATGTCGCGCAGCAACAGGGCCGGTCGCTGGCGTCAGAGCCTTCGGTCACCCGCAAGCTGGATGAAATCGCCGCCGCCGCGCGAAAAACCGAAACCGCGCTGGCCACCTTTACGTCATCGCGCGAGCGGGACGAGGCGCAGCGCCCTGCGGCCCTGCCTGCCGCCGCTGGACAAGACGATCAGGCCGACCTGCCCCTTGGCACCCGTTCCGAGGACATGACCCCGCCCCTATCGCGGCCGGATTTCATCCGCGCGCTGCATTTCCCGGAAACCGAACATGACGAGGAGGGCTTCTCAGCCCTTCGCAAGGCGCTGCGCGACCGCAATGCCTCGCAACTGGTGCAGGCCAGCCAGGACGTGCTGACGCTGCTGTCGCAGGACGGTATCTACATGGACGATTTGCGCCCCGACCTTGCGCGCCCGGAAATCTGGCGCCGCTTCGCTGCCGGGGAACGTGGCCGCGTCGTCGCGTCGCTTGGTGGTGTGCGTGATCGCTCTAGTCTGGCACTTGCGGCGGGCCGCATGAAGGAAGACCCGATTTTCCGCGATGCGGCGCACCATTTCCTGCGCCGTTTCGACAAGGCTTTTGTCCAGTTCGAGAAAGAGGCAAGCGATGCCGAAATCTCTGATCTCGCGCATACCCGCACATCGCGCGCCTTCATGTTGCTGGGCCGCGTCGCAGGGATGTTCGACTGACCCACCCCACCTTGCTTGCCCTTGCCGCGCCAAGACGCTAGCTCTGGGCGCAGCACAAGTGCGAGAGACCCCCATGTCCAGCCCATCCACCCGCAAAGCCCTTCGTATGGGCCTTAAAGACGGCGCGCCCTTCGCGGTGGTGATCATACCCTTTGGCCTGCTGTTCGGCGTCGTCGCAACCGAGGCGGGGCTGAACGTGATCGAGGCGCTGTCTTTTTCCGTTGTCGTCATCGCGGGCGCGGCGCAGTTCACCGCCGTGCAGCTTTTGTCGGAACATGCGCCGACATGGGTGGTGCTGGCATCCGCACTTGCGGTTAACCTGAGGATGGCGATGTATTCGGCCTCTCTTACGCCGCATCTGGGGGGCGCACCGCTGTGGAAACGGGCGATCATCGCCTATTTCCTGGTGGATCAGACCTATGCCTGTGCGTCGATGGCTTACACGAAGAACCCCGGTTGGGGGTTGCCGGAAAAACTGTCCTATTTCTTTGGCGCTTTGGCCCCTGTCTGCCCGCTTTGGTACGTGGCGACCGTGGCCGGGGCGCTGGTGGGCACATCCATCCCTGACGGGCTGGCGCTGGATTTCGCCGTGCCGATCACCTTTCTGGCCATCATCGCGCCGATGCTGACCACGGGGGCGCATCGCGCTGCCGCACTGGTGTCGGTCGCCCTGGCGCTTGGCTTTGCATGGCTGCCTTATAACTTGGGCCTGCTGGTCGCCGCCGTGGCAGGTATGGCCACCGGCGCCGAGGTCGAGCGCCGCTTTGCCCTTGCCCCGTTCGAAAGGGTGCCGGAATGAACCTGCCCATCGACAAAACCGCGCTTTGGACCGTTATCATCTTTCTGGGGCTGGGCAGCTTCGGGCTACGCTTCGTGTTCCTTGGCCTGATCGGCAACCGCACCATGCCGGAATGGGTGCTGCGGCACCTGCGCTATACTGCCGTGGCCGTGCTGCCCGCGCTGGTGGCGCCGCTGACGCTGTGGCCCTCGGCCACGGATGGTCAGCCCGACCCCGCGCGGCTGACTGCGGCGGCGGTGACGCTGGCAATCGGGTATTTCACCCGCAATGTGCTGGCCGCCATCGGCGCCGGTGCGATCACGCTTTACGTCATGCTCTGGCTGCTGGGTTAGGCACAAAAAAGGCCCGCGCAGGCAGCCCCTTTTTCGTGCGCATAAAGGCTCGATCAGTTGGCCTTGGCTTTGCCCTTGCCAGCGGCGGCTGCTTGCGCCTCCTCGGTGGTGCCGTTCCGGCGCCGCTCGTGCAGGGTTTCCGCGACGCGCTCGGGCTCGTAGGCTTCAAGCGCCTTGGACTTGTCGTCACTGTCATATTCGAACAGTTCGCGCGTGCTGACACCCGGCACGGCCTTGAACTGCTCCATCAGGTTTTTCGGGAACATGGTGGTGCGGATTTGGCCGGGCAGGTTTGCGCGGCTAAGAACGGTCGAGGTCGAATTGGTACACATCGCCGCCCGCACGTCACCGTAGCTTAGCACATCCTGTAACACGGATTCGGCTGTTTCGCGGGGCACCTCAAGGCGCTGGACCACCACGTGATAGGTCTCGCGCGCGTGGAAACGGGTGTAGCCGTCAACCATGCGCGGGCTGGCACCGTACAGCACATCGCCCTGTTCGATGATCGCATCATTCTTGCGGAAAGTACCCGCTGGGTCAAAGATCACCCTCTGGCTGCCGTTAACCATCAGCGCGCTATGCGCGCCCTCGTCGGTCGAATTTGAAATCGCGGTGAACAACGTCAGCGCCGGCGCGTCGTTATGGCGATAGGTCGCCGCCTGCACTGTCCCGAGGCTGGAGGGCGGAATATCGCTTTGATTATAGCCGCAGGCCGAAACCGACAGGGTGGCCAGGATCAATAGGGTCAAACGAAGCAGCATAGGTGGAATCCCCGCTGAAAAACCTGCACAAAAAACAGTTGCGCCTGCCCCGGTCTGTTCAGAATCGGGACGGGCGCATAAAATCCGAATGGATCAGCTGTTGACCAGCGCCATGAATACCAGAATGCCGATGATCGCGATCACCGACCATTTGACGAAGTTCACGAACCCGTCATACGTTTTTTCCTGAACTTCGATGTCCATTTCGCCATGCTTGTGTTCGGCCATAGTCCCGTTTCCTTCCGAAAGATCGTCCTTACCCGGTGATTAGCGGATTCTAAGCGCCCTGTCACGCCGGGATTCCGGCACCTTGCACCGCGGATGTTCTATCGCGGCGAGCTTGCCACAGGGTTACTTGGTATCGGACTGCGTATCGGGCTGCGCGCTGTCCTCTTCCAATGCGCGGGCCAGACGGAAACCGATGCGGCGGGGTGCATCCTCTGGCGCGTCGCCCTCGCCTAGCGCAGCGCGCGGGATCGCGCGCAGAATCACCGCCAGCTGCGTAACATGCTGGATCAGCTGGGTTTTCGCGCCGTATTCATCGGTGCCGTAGAAGGTCACGATGTCAGGATCGAAAAATCCCATGCCTTCGATCCGCAGCACGCCCGCATCGCCCCCGGCAAAGCCCATGGCGACCTCATGTTCGTTGTCCAGCCCCTCTTCGAAGTTCTGGATATACAGGATCAGCCGTTCATAGGCCCATTCCGCGGGGCTTTTCTGTTCGACCGGCTTGGAGGTCAGATTTTCCGGGATCGAGGTGTCGGGCTGCGCCTTGGGGTCGGCGTGAACCTCGCGCCGACGGGGGATCACGTCGTTTTCATGCGCCTCGGCAGAGGTGCGTATCTCGTCATCCATCTGGCCTGTCTCCGCTTCTGTTCACGCGGAAGGTAGCGCGGAGTCAGGCCTTCTGCCACAGCCAAGCGCCATCTTCGCGGCGGCTGCGGGTGACTTCGCCGGTCTGGTGCAGGTGATTCAGGTGGGCGTATGCCTCGACCATGGCCAGCCCGTAGACGCCGCCGGAAATCTTGCGCTTGAACAGCGGTGCGAAACATTCGACGGCCGTCTGCGGGGTTTCCAGGTGTTTCAGCAAGCGGCGCAGCCCGCCGTGGTGGTTGTCGATCAGTTGGCGCATCCGCACCGGCAGGCCGGAAAACGGCAGCTTGTGCCCGCCCAGCACCAGGTGGTCGGCGCGGGCCAGGTTCGACAAGCGCTCGCAAGCCTCCAGCCATTCGCCCACGGGGTCGGCGTCAGGCTCGGCGGGATGCACGCCGATGTTCGGGCTGATCGAAGGCAGAATCTGATCCCCTGCGATCACCAGATTGTCACTCTGGCTCCATAGGGTCAGATGTTCGGGCGCGTGACCATTGCCGATATGCACGTCCCAGTCGCGGCCACCGGCACGAAAGCGGTCGCCCTGTTGCAGACGGGAATAGCCGATCGGCAACGGGTAAGAGATGTCGGCGAAGTTGAACGGTCGGTCAGCGCAACGCTGCGCATAGATATCAGGTGCCATGCCCGCCGCGCGCCAGAACGCCTTGGCCTGTTCGGTTGCCTCGCCCTCGACATCCAGAATCAGCATCCGGCTCATCAGGTAGGCGGTGCGGGTCGTCACCAGTTCCGCCCCGCGTTCCACGAACCAGCCAGCCATACCCACGTGGTCGGGGTGGTGATGGGTCAGGATCACGCGGCCCACAGGCTTGCCCTTGAGCGGACCGGCCAAAATGCTTTCCCACATTCCGACCATCTTTTTCGAATAGACCCCCGCATCGACGATGGACCAGTGGTCGCCTTCGTCTATGGCGTAGATGTTCACATGGTCCAGCGCCATGGGCAGCGGCAAGCGCAGCCACAGCACCCCCTCTGCCACCTCGATTCCCGCGCCGTATTCAGGTGCCTCTTCGAAAGGATAGCGCAACGGGGCCGAGGAACCGGGAAAACTCACGCTGTCAGTTCTTCCACGTCAAAGGCATACAGGTCATCCGCGCCGGCCTGCGCGTGGGCCAACAGCCCCTCGTGTTCGGGCACAAGGCGGTTGATGTAGAATTTCGCCAATTTCGTGCGCGGGCCGTCCGCGCCCTCGGCCATCGCGGCGACAAGGTGGTAATGGCCACCCAGAACGCGGGCAAACGCCTTGAGGAAGGGCACGCATCCGGCGAAACGGGCGTTCATATCGGTCTGGCCGACCAGCCATTCCACCCCTTCGCGCAGGGTTTCGGTTGCCTGCCACACGGGTTCGGCCAGATCGGACAACCCGGCCGAGGCGCAACGGGCCTTTTCGGCGTTTGCCTCGATCTCGTCCAGCAGGGCATAGGCCGCCTCTCCGCCGTCCATCATCTTGCGGCCCACAAGGTCCATCGCCTGAATGCCGTTGGTGCCTTCGTAGATCGCAGTAATACGGCCATCACGGCTGTATTGGGCCGCGCCGGTTTCTTCGATGAAACCCATGCCGCCATGCACCTGAACGCCCATTTCGGCCACCGTGATGCCAGTGTCCGACCCGAATGCCTTGGCGATCGGGGTCAGCAAAGCACCGCGCGCGGTCCACTCGGCCTCGCCGGTGGCGGTGCCCATGTCCAACGCCACAGCGCAGTTCAGCGCGATGGCGCGGGCCGCGAAAGTGTCGGCCTTCATGGTCAGCAGCATCCGGCGCACATCGGCGTGGTTGATGATCGCGCCCATCTGCTTGCGCTCTGCGGCATAGGCGGTGGCGGCTTGCGTCGCGCCCTCGGCAATACCGATCCCTTCGGCACCCACGCCAAGGCGGGCGTTGTTCATCATGGTGAACATCGCGGCCATGCCCTTGTGCGGCGCACCGATCAGCCAGCCCTTGGCCCCGTCGAATTGCATCACGGCGGTGGGTGATCCATGGATACCCATCTTGTGTTCAAGGCTGACTACGGACAGGCTGTTGCGCTCGCCCAGGTTGCCATCCTCGTCGGGGATGAACTTGGGCACCATGAACAGGGAAATCCCCTTGGTCCCCGGCACACCATCGGGCAGGCGGGCCAGCACAAGGTGGCATACATTGCCGCCGAAATCATGGTCGCCCCATGTGATGAAAATCTTCTGACCCGTCACCGCATAGGTGCCGTCGCCGTTGGGCTCGGCCTTGGATTTCAACGCGCCCACGTCCGAACCGGCACCCGGTTCGGTCAGGTTCATCGTGCCGGTCCATTCGCCGGAAATAAGGCGCGGCAGATACAGCTCCTTGATCTCGTCGCTGGCGTGATGTTCCAGCGCCTCGATCTGGCCCTGCGTCAGCAGCGGGCACAGGCCAAGCGCCATGTTGGTGGCGGCCATCATGTCGGTGAAGGCGGTGTTCATCGCCAGTGGCAAGCCCATCCCGCCATATTCAGGGCTGGAGGAAATTCCGATCCAGCCACCTTCGGCCATCTGCTGAAACGCTTCCTTGAAACCGGGGGAGGTGCGCACAACACCGTTTTCCAGAACCGCCCCTTGCAAGTCGCCATTGCGGCGCGTGGGTTCCATCACCTCTTCCATCAGCTTACCCATCTCGCCCAGAACCGCGTCGGTCATGTCGGGGGTCGCCTCGGCGAAGACTTCGGTCTGTGTCAGTTTCGCCATCGGGGCAACATGAGACAGGATGAAGCGGAAATCATCAACGGGGGCTCTGAACGGCATGGGGCTCCTCCTTACGTGCTTACGTGTGCATAGCGGATGCGCTTTTGCGGCCTTGGATTTTCTGACGGCCGCTTGTATTCATCTCGCTTGAGCTTGCAAGGTAAAGATCGCCCCTTGTCAGGCAACCAAAACGCGGCGTCACCGGATTTTGAACATGTTAGCGACCGAAACCCTTTTGCCCGACGATGTCGGGATTGCCCGCGCCTGCGAGGTGCTGGCAGGTGGCGGTCTGGTCGCCTTTCCGACCGAAACGGTTTACGGGCTGGGCGCCGATGCGCGCGACGATATGGCCGTGGCGCGCATATTCGACGCCAAGGGGCGGCCCCGTTTCAACCCGCTGATCGTGCATGTGGCATCCCCTGAACGGGCAAAGCACTACGTCGAATGGTCCGACATGGCCGACCGTATGGCCCGCGCCTTCTGGCCGGGGCCTTTGACCCTTGTGCTGCCGCTGCGCGACGGGCACGGGCTGTCGCCGCTTGTCACCGCAGGGCTGCCGACGCTGGCGATCCGCGTGCCGACGCACCCGCTGGCCAGCGAATTGCTGAACCGCTATGACGGGCCGCTGGCCGCGCCCTCGGCCAACCCGTCGGGGCGGATATCGCCCACGTCTGCGGGCCATGTTCTGGATGGTCTGAAGGGCCGGATCGAGGCGGTGCTGGACGGCGGCCCGTGCGAGGTCGGCGTGGAATCGACGATCCTTGGCCTTGCCGGAGAACCGACCCTGCTGCGCCCCGGCGGCATCCCCGCCGAAGAGATAGAGGCCGTATTGAACGCCCCCCTGCGCCTGCAAGCGGATACAGATGCGTTGACGGCCCCTGGCCAGATGAGCAGCCACTACGCGCCCGGCGCCCCCGTCCGCCTGAACGCCACCAGCCGCGAAAACGGCGAATTGCTGCTGGGCTTTGGCCATATGGACTGCGATCTGAACTTGTCGGAACGTGGCAACCTGACCGAGGCCGCAGCAAACCTGTTCCGCGCCCTCCACGATCTGGATGCCCAAAACGCGCCTGCCATCGCCGTCGCCCCGATCCCCGATATCGGTCTGGGCCGTGCCATCAACGATCGCCTGCGCCGCGCCGCCGCGCCGCGCACCTAACCGAAGGGAAGGGCTCCCGCCCGCTCAGGCACCCATGCGGGCGCATTCGCCGGTTGGGCGTGGCCTCGCTGCGCTCGGCAAGACCGCCCCATCCTTCATTGTTCCGAAAATACCTCGCGCCGCAGGCATCCGCGCTTTAGGAAATCCCGCCCGTTCAGGCGTGGCCTGCCTCGCTCGACAGGGTCAGCGCACTAACTCCCAAGGTGCCAAGGGCTGCTTCCCATTTGCTGTCATCCGCTTCGCCGAACACAAGTTCGGGCGTGGCGTCGCAGGTCAGCCATGCGTTCTGGGCGATCTCGTCTTCCAGCTGGCCTTCGCCCCAGCCGGCATAGCCAAGTGCAAGGATCGCGCGTTCAGGGCCAAGGCCACGACCGATCGCTTCAAGGATATCCAGCGTGCCGGTCATGCGGAACCGCTCGTCCACCTCCAGCGAATGGGCGGCGGATGTGAAATCGGGTGAATGCAGCACGAAGCCGCGCGCATGTTCAACCGGCCCGCCGAAATGCACCGGCATCCGGGGCAGCCCTGCGTCCACCTGCACCTCCAACTGTTCCAGCAACTCGCGCAGCTTGATGTCAGGCGAGGGTTTGTTGACGATCAGCCCCATTGCCCCTTCTTCGGAATGGGCACAGACATAGATCACCGAATGTTCGAACCGCGGATTCCCCATGCCGGGCATGGCGATTAGCAGCTTGCCGGTCAGGTCCATGGCCGCGTCAGCACCTGCGGTGCTGCTGTGTTCAGGGTCCGGGGTTTGCTCTATCGGGGTCATTCTCGCTCCGCTTTGCTCATATGACAAACATGGGGGCGCAGGGCGGGCAAGGCAAGGAAAAGGCGGATGAAAACAGGGCGATCACGGCAAACGGGTGGAATCTCGCCAATTCGTGTGTTGAGATTTCAGTGCCGCTGTCGCATCTGAATAGGCATGATCAGAACGCTTGCCCTTTGCGCCCTTGCGGCCCTGCCCTTTGCCACTGCCCCTGCGCAGGCCAACCCCTATGCCAACAAGGTCGAGGCCACGGTGTTGCCCGGTTGGCAGAACGAGCGGGGCGACCATGTGACCGCCCTGCGGCTCGTGCTGGCACCGGGATGGAAGACATATTGGCGCAGCCCCGGCGATGCGGGCATACCCCCGGAATTCGACTGGCGCGGATCGGGCAACCTTGAAGGGGTCGCGCTACATTGGCCGACGCCGCACGTGTTCACGCAAAACGGGATGCGTTCGGTCGGCTACAAGCACGGGGTCACCCTGCCGATCACCGTGCGCCCGCTTGAGCCGGACAAGCCGGTGGAGTTGCGCGGGCAGATCCAGATCGGAATCTGCAAAGATATCTGCGTGCCCGTGTCGCTGGACGTGACCAGCCTGCTGACCGATAGCGGGGCGAAAAACCCGCAGATCGCGGCGGCCTTGGCGGATCAGCCGATGGAGGCGCGCAAGGGCGGCGTGAAAGATGTGCGCTGCGAGGTCAGTGCAACCGGGAACGGTTTGATTGTGCGCGCGGCCGTAATCTTGCCGCACGCCGGCGGGGCCGAGGATGCGGTGATGGAAACATCGGACCCGCAGGTCTGGGTGTCGGAACCGGTCACGCGCCGCACGGGTGACACGTTGTGGATCGAGGCCGAGATGGAGCATGTTTCGGGCCGAGCCTTTGCGCTGAACCGGTCGGGCGTGCGGCTGACCGTGCTGGGATCGACCCGCGCCGTGGACATCACCGGCTGCCCCGCCAAGTGACCCTTTGCGCCAGCCATGATCCAGCGGTCCTCGCTTACGCTCGGGCTTGATCCCTTGCGCCGCGCGATCACGCGCGGCGCAAGGGATCAAGCCGCACGGTCATTCCCAGAACGAACAGCGCCAGCACCAACACTGCCAGCCCCGCGAAAAAGGCCGCAAAGGCCGCGCCCATGCCTGCCCCCAATGCCGCAAGCGGCCCCGGCATCGTGCCTGCGATCGCGCTCCATCCCATTGTCAGGGTCAGCCAACCCAGCATCAGCGCCGTGCCCGCCAGCATCAGGCCACGCAGCCCACGGGCGCGGCGCGCCCTGATCGCGTGCCGGAATGCCTTGGTGGCGCGGGCGAAATCCGACTGCATCGCCACCAGCGCAGGCACAAGAAGCAGCACCAGCGCCATGCCAAAGCCCAGCCCGTAGCAAAGTGTAATCACCGTCGGCTTCAGGAATTGCGCCTGCGACGAGGTTTCATACAGCAGCGGCGCCAGCCCCAGCACAGTGGTCAGCGTGGTCAGCAGCACGGGGCGCAACCGGTCCGCCGCGCCATCGATGATCGAGGGGCGCAGCCCGCGTTCCTCGGCGAAATCGTCGATGGATGTGACCAGCACGATGGAATCGTTGATGATGATCCCGACCATCCCCAGCAGCCCCACGACGGTGAACATCGACAGCGGCACACCCCAGACGTAATGGCCCCAGATCGCGCCGACCAGACCGAAGGGAATGATCGCCATCACCACGATGGGCCGCGTCCAGCTGGCAAAGACGAAGGCCAGCACCAGGTAAATCCCCACCAGGGTCAGTATCAGCCCGTTGCGGGCGTCGTTCAGAAATTCATTCTCTTGCTCGCTCAGGCCGGCGATGCGGAATTCAACCTGCTTTTCGCTGGCAATGCGGGGCAGGATGTCTTGTTTCAGCGCTTGCAATATTTCGGTGTAGCGGGCGGCGTTGTCCTGGCTGATGTCGCCTGTCACCGACACAACGCGCAGCCCATTTTCACGGCGGACAGTGGAAAACCCCGCCTCTTGCGTGACCCGCACCAAGTCGGCCAGCGGCACGTAAGTGCCCGCGCCGGTGCGCATCTGCATCCGTTCCAGGAAATCCGCGCTCAACTCAGAGGCGGGCAGTTCGACCTGCACCGTGGCGCTGCGCGGACCGTCGGGATAGGTCGCCGCCTCAATCCCGTTCAGCCGGTGGCGCAAGACGCGGCCAAGGCTGTCGATGGTAAAGCCAAGCGCCTGTCCCTGCGGGGTCAGTTCCAGCACCATTTCAACCTTGTCATAGGCCAGGTTATCCTCGACCCCGCTGGCCTCGGGGTATTTGGCCATCTCGGTTTTCAGCGCCTCGGCGGCGGCTTTCAGATCGGTCGCACTGGCACCGTAGAATTGCACGTCAAGGCTGTCGCCCCCCGGGCCCGCGCGGTGCCCGCGAAAGCTTAGCGTTTCGACAAGCGGGTACATCGCCACGCGCTCTTGCAGTTCGCCAACGAAGGCGAAACTGCTATATTCGGGGCGCAGGTCGGCGTCGATCAACTCGATCGAGATGCCACCAAGCAGATCGGCATCCTTGGTGTCGGCCCCGGCCAGCCCGCGGCCCGAACTGCCACCAAGTTCGGCAATGACGAAATCCAGCGGGTTGCGGCCGTAGCGGTCCGCGTATTCGGTGCCCAGTTCCTCTGTCGCGCGCTGCAATTCGCGCATCATGGCAAGGCTGTCGTCGCGCGTGGCCCCTTCCAGCATGGCGAAACTGCCAGACACGCTGCCGCTTTCCGGCGGGTTGAAGAACCGCCATTGAACGCGCCCGTCGATCACCATGGCCACCTGCCCGGCCAACAGCATCACCGCGCCGGCCAGCACCGCGTATCGTCCGCGCACGGCCATTGCGATCAGCGGGCGGAACAGGTGCAGCCTGATCCAGTCAAAGCCCCGGTTCACCTGCCGCGAGGGCCAGTCATACCAATGCTCGCGCCCCGCGCTGGTCAGGGCATGGGCCATGTGATTGGGCAGGATCAAGAAGCATTCCACAAGCGATGCCATCAGCACCACGATCACCGTGAACGGGATATCCTTGATCAGGTCGCCAAAGCGCCCGCCGATGATGACCAGCCCGAAAAAGGCGATCACCGTGGTCATGGTAGAAGAGAACACCGGAAGGGTCATGCGCCGCGCGGCATTTTCCGCCGCCTCGACCGGCGGCTCGCCGCGCCGCGCCCGCGCATCGGCATGTTCGCCCACCACGATGGCGTCATCCACCACGATCCCCAGCGTGATGATCAGCGCGAAAAGCGAGATCATGTTGATCGTCAGCCCTGCGAAATACATCAGCGCCATGGCCGACAGCAGCGCCACCGGAATGCCCGCCGCCACCCAAAGCGCGGTGCGCGCGTTCAGGAACAAGAAAAGCAGCCCCAGCACCAGCGCCAGCCCGATCTTGGCGCTGTCCAACAGGATCGACAGCCGGGCCGAGATCATTTCGGCCCGCGTGCGGATCAACTCGATCGTGACGCTTTGGGGCAAGGTCGCCTCCATCTCGGCGGCCAAGTCCTGCACGTCACGCTGCATTTCGATCGCATCGCCCGCGTCGGAGCGGTTGATGCGGATTGTCACCGCCGGATCGCCCCCGACAAAAAAGCTGCGGTCGCGGTCGGAACCCAGCAAGGCAACCCGCGCCACATCCCCCACCCTGAGCGTTGAGCCATCGGCGTTGCGGCGCAGAACCACGGCCTCGATCTGGTCGGGGGCGCGCTTTTCAACGCCGGTGCGCACACGGGCATTGGCCCCGGTGACATCGCCCGCCGGATCCGCCGTGACCTCGCCCGCGATGGCCTCGGCGATCTCGGCCATGGTCACGTCATTGGCGATCAGCGCTGCCATCGGCACCTCGATCAAGGTTTCCGGCGCGGCGACGCCAACGATGGTGGTGCGGGTGATACCGCGGTCGAACAGGCGTATGATCATCTCGTCGGCATAGCGGCCCAATTGTTCAGGCGCGACCGGGCCGGATATGACCACGTCGGTGACCGTATCGGCCCAGGCGCCGCGCCGGATCACCGGTTCTTCGGCCTCTTCGGGCAGGGTGGTGATGACATCCACCGCCGATTGCACATCCTCGGCAGCGCGGCCCATGTCCGTGCCCGGCTCGAATTCCAGCGTGATGCTGGCGCGCCCTTCACGGGAATTGGCGGTGCTTTCCTCGACCCCGTCCACGGCCAGCAGGGCCGGCTCCAGCAGTTGCACGATGGCGCGGTCCACGTCCTCTGCGCCGGCACCGTCCCACAGCACGGAAACCGTGACATTGTCGATGATCACATCGGGAAAAAACTGCGCGCGCATCTTTGGCAGGGAGGTCAGGCCAAGGATCATCAGCACGACCAGCAACAGGTTCGCCGCCGTGCGGTGCCGCGTGAAATACGAAATGATCCCGCCTGCGGGTTTGGGCAGCTTGCGCATGGCGGATCAGCCCCCCATCCGCGCTTCGATACGCTGGACCAGATCGGCGGGAACCTTGTCCGCCTCCAGTTTCTGGCGCATTTCGGCCTTTTGCGCATCGGGCAGGCGCTGGCTTTGGTCGATGGCGGCCAAAAGGCGGGCGCGGCGTTCGGGGGCCAGTTCGATCATATCGGGCTCGGCCCTTGCCCGGGTGTCGGACCCGGCACGCAACGGGCGCACCTTGATTCCCGCGCCCAGCAGAGCCGAGCGTTGGCGCACGACCTCACGCCCGTCCAGCGCTTCGGCGCGCAGCAACACGTCGTCGCCCTGCCGGCGCAACAGTTCGACGTCAATCGCCTCCAGGCGGTCGCCTTCCCCCAGCACCAGAACCGTGCCATCCGCGCCCAGCGCCGAATTCGGCAGGCGGAAAATGCCGTTCAAGGGGGCCTCTTCGACCAGAACGGTGACGAAATCTCCGGGCTTCAACCCGCCCGCCTTATCCATCGCGGCGAACAATTGCCGCCCCGTCTGGCCCGCGCCGACCGCCGCGCCTTCGCGGTTGATGCGGCCCGTGCTGCGCAGATCGGTGCCCGCGACCTCCAACACCACGTCAACCGGACGTTGTTCCAACCGCCCCGAGTCATCCAGCAACCGCGCATACTGCGGGGCCGAAACCTGAAAAGCGACTTCCAGCGCGTCGGCGTCGATCAGGTCTGCCAGCTTTTCGTTCTGGCTGACAAGTTCCCCGTCCGAGGCGCTGACCGCGCTGAGAACGCCATCGAATTCGGCCCGCAAAACGGTGTCGGCCAGCACGCGCTCTGCCTCTTCCAGCGCCAGACGGACGCGGGCAAGGGATGTGGCCGCGCTGTCCACGCGCGCCTCGGCTTGGGTCAATGCGCGGCGCTGCGCCAGAATGGCGGTGCGGGCGGCGCTGACAGCCAGTTCCGCGGCTTCGACATTTGCGGCGGACCCGACGCGGCGCTCCTTAAGGCTGCGCTGCCGTTCCAGCGCCTTTTGGCGCAGAGCGGCCTGGTCCTCGGCGGCGGCCAATTCGTCGCGGGCCAGTGCGACGGCGCGGGTGGCCTCGCGCTCTTCGGCCTTGGCATCCATCAGGTCGGTCTTGGCGCGGTTGACGGCGCTTTGCGCGTCCTGCGGGTCGATCCTGACCAGCACCTCGCCGGCGCTGACCGCGCCGCCTTCGACGAAACTGTCGGACAGGTCCACCACGGTGCCACGCACCGCCGCGCGCAATTCCAGAGACCGGCGGCTTTGGACCTGGCCAAAGGCGGTCAGGATCGGGGTTTCCGTGCCGGGTTTCGCGGTGGTCACGGCCACGGCAAAGATACGTTCCTTGCCCTGCGGCGTAGCCGCTTGCTTTGACATGCGATCCTCTACCGCGCCGCGCAGCATGGCCGCGGCCCAGATCAGGCAGGCCAGTGCAACGCCGGTAATGAACAGGCCGAACAGGCCCTGCCGCAGGAAACGCATGTAAACTCCTTCACGCTACATTCCGAAATCGGAATATCTGGGATATACCTTTACAGCCCCGCATGGGGAAGCCAAGCCACAAGAGTGTTACGGATGGACGCAGGCATTCCGTCGCAAGGACCGGCGCAATATCACTTGCGGCGCCTGTGCTCTTCCAGCCGGGGCATGATTTCCACGAAATTACAGGGGCGGTGGCGGTAATCCAACTGCCATTTCAGGATCTCGTCCCAGGCATCCTTGCAGGCACCGGGGCTGCCGGGCAGGGCGAACAGATAGGTGCCCCCGGCGACGCCCCCCGTGGCGCGGCTTTGCACTGCGGACGTGCCGATTTTCTGCATGGATACCATGGTAAAAACTGTGCCGAAGGCCTCGATTTCCTTTTCATAGACATCGCGATGCGCCTCGACCGTGACATCGCGGCCGGTCAACCCGGTGCCGCCGGTCGAGATGATGACATCCACGCCTGCATCCGCGATCCATTCGCGCAACTGCGCGGCTATGGCGGGGCGGTCGTCCGTCACGATCTTGCGATCCGCCAGAACATGCCCTGCCCCTTCGATCCGCGCGATCAGGGTGTCGCCAGACCGGTCCTCGGCCAATTGCCGCGTGTCGGACACGGTCAGAATGGCGATGCGGACCGGGATAAATTCAAGGCTTTCGTCAATGCGGCTCATGGTGGCTCCTTTTACAGGCAGGGGTTCAGCACGGGCAGGCGCGGCTTGGACAGGCTGCGCTTGGCCCGCCTGACGGCAGATTCAGAACTGATAGACCGCGCCATGGACACAATCTGGTTATCCGCCGCATCCGGCGCGGGGCAGGCGAATTGTCCAAGCCGCGCATCGCGGGCGCGGATCATCGCTTGAAGGCGCGGCAACACCTGATCTGCGGGCACCGGCGGAAAGCTGTTTTGCGCCATGAAAACCCCGTAGGCGTGGATCAGCCCTTCAAGCCGGGCAATGCTGCCCGTATCCAGCACGCTGTCGCAGTGGCCTGCCAGCACCAACACTTCGATCATGACGCTCATGGCGCAACCGACAGCACCCTGCCCGCTTTGATCGGTTGCGAAATAGGTCGGCACCCCGCCATTGTCCCGCGCGGTGACGATCACCGGGCCGGGCAATTCCAAATGGCGCAGCCCCGGTTCGGGTTGCTGCACCTTGTCTGCATGGGCGGCGAACAGCGCATCGTAATCAATAGGAAATCCCGCATCCTCGGCACGGGCCGCGCCAGCCATCAGCACAAGCGCCAACAGCCACCTCATGCGTCGCCCCGCAACCGTGCCTTGATCGCCAGAAGGTCGGCCCATGCGTCGCGCTTTTGCTCGGTCCGGCGCAGCAGGGCGGCAGGGTGGAACATGGGCATGGCGGGTTTGCCCAGCGCCTTGGTCCACTGGCCGCGCAGGCGGGTGATGCCGCGTTTGCCCAAAGTTGCCTCGCAGGCGAAATTGCCCATCAGGATCAACAGGTCAGGATTGGCCAGTTCCACATGACGGGCAAGGAAGGGGCGCATCATCGCCACCTCGTCCGGCGTGGGGTCGCGGTTTTCGGGGGGGCGCCAGGGCATTACATTGGTAATATAGACCGCGCTTTCAGCGATATCTGTGGCGCGGTCCAGCCCGATCGCGCCCAGCATCTTGTCCAGCAATTGCCCCGCCGCGCCGACAAAGGGCTTGCCCTGCGCGTCCTCCTCGCGGCCCGGAGCCTCGCCCAGGACCATGACGCGGGCCTGCGGGTTGCCATCAGCAAAAACCAGCGACCGCGCACCGCGTTTCAATCCGCAATGATCGAAGGCGGCCATGGCGGCCTGCAATTCATCAAGGTTCGAGGCGGATTTCGCTGCGGTCTCGGCCTCGGCCAAGGGGTCGGGGCCCTTGACGGCGACCGGCGCCTGCGGGACGGCTTTTGCCCTTTCGCGTGCGGCGCGGGGCGACCACGGGGCAATATCCGGCAGGGCATAGCAATCGACGGGCGTGTCCGAAAGCGCCTCGTCAACGCCCATTTCCAACTGCCATTCCAGCAGGGCAAGGGCCGTGGCGGCATCCATCGTATCAAGGTTCAGCGATTCCATGCCGCGCAGCTTATCCGATCCCGCCGTGATGGGCAGCCCAATCTTGCCCCGACCCCGCACCGCTTCTATACAGGGGGCCAATCCAGTGGCCGCGAGGAATCCATGAGCTTTAACCAGAAACACCTGCTTGGGATCGAGCCGCTGGCCCCTTCGGAAATCACCACCGTGCTGGACCTGGCCGAACAATATGTAGACCTGAACCGGCGCGACGTGAAACATGCCGATGCGCTGGCGGGGCTGACGCAAATCAACATGTTCTTTGAAAACTCCACCCGCACGCAGGCCAGTTTCGAACTGGCAGGCAAAAGGCTGGGCGCGGATGTGATGAACATGTCGATGCAGGCCAGTTCCATCAAGAAGGGCGAGACGCTGATTGACACCGCTATGACGCTGAACGCGATGCATCCCGACCTGCTGGTGGTGCGCCATCCGCATTCCGGCGCGGTGGACCTGCTGTCGCAGAAAGTGAACTGCGCCGTGCTGAACGCAGGCGACGGCAAGCACGAACACCCGACGCAGGCGCTGCTGGATGCGCTGACGATCCGCCGCGCCAAGGGCCGGTTGCACCGGCTGAACATCGCCATTTGCGGCGATATTGCCCATTCCCGCGTGGCGCGGTCCAACATCCTGCTGCTGGGCAAGATGGAAAACCGCGTGCGCCTGATCGGCCCGCCCACGCTGATGCCCGCGGGCATCGCGAAATTCGGCGTCGAGGTATACGAGGACATGCGCGAGGGGCTGCAAGACGTGGACGTGGTGATGATGCTGCGCCTGCAACGCGAACGGATGGATGGCGGCTTCATCCCGTCGGAACGTGAATATTACCACCGCTACGGGCTGGACGCCGCCAAGCTGTCCATCGCCAAGGATGACGCCATCGTCATGCACCCCGGCCCGATGAACCGCGGCGTGGAAATCGACGGCACGCTGGCCGATGACATCAACCGGTCCGTCATCCAGGACCAGGTGGAAATGGGCGTGGCGGTGCGCATGGCGGCGATGGACCTACTGGCGCGCAACCTGCGCACCGCGCGGACCGAACAGGGCGTGATGGCGTAACCACCGGACTTGGGTGGAACCCATCGACCCTGTAATGCGTTGACCCAAGTCATCGCCGCGTCCTACGCGCGCCAGACTGCGCGCCCGAAAAGCAAAGGCAGATCCATGTCCGATACCATGACGATCCCGCAAAACGAGTTCGGTCAGGTCCGCCTGTTCGCCCTTGACCTGTCCCCCGAGGATGCCCGGAGCTTTGCTGACGGGGCCGTGATCCGCCTGCCCGAGGCGCTGGAAACCGCCCCGCTGGACATGACCTATGCGCAGGTTTTCGACGCTGCCGACCTGGCCGGGGTCGGCCTGACCGATTACCTGATCGAAGGGCAAGGCGTGGACCCCGACGCCATCGGCGCGGACCGCCCGCGGCTGGACGGGCTGACCGGCGGGCTGGTCATTGTCACCTCGCGCGCGTTCAAGGGCGCGGCGCGGCAATTGCGCGTGCATCCGCCGCTGCGCTGGATCGGCACATGGCCCGAAGCGCATACCGCACCCTCGCTGGAGCGGTTGACCGCCGAATCGGCCATGGGCGCGCTGACTGGCGCGGCCCCCGCCGCAATGCCCGACCAGGCCCCACACATGAACCGCTATATCGTGCTGGTAATGGCGCTGCTGGGGCTGATCCTGATGGCGGGCCTTGCCTTCTTGTGATCCGTCGCAAGCCGCGGTTGCAGCTTTGATGCCGCACATCGCCGCATAGCGCCCCCTGGCGCACCGGCGATCTTGCCCGCACCGCCCTACCTGCGGCATGGTGCGATCATGCAGTTTTCAATGACCCCCACCACCCCCCTGACGGACGGCGAACAGATCGTCGAAAGTTTTCACCCCGACCGGATGCAATACTGGCGCGACCATGCGTGGATGGCGGCGGGCGCGATGGCGATTGGCATGGCGATCCTTTGGTCCATGGGCAACCCGCATGTTTGGACCGGTGCCGTGGGCGGTCTGGCGGCGATTGCCGTCCGCGCCTTCTACATCGCCTCGGACGAGCTGAAAGCGCGGTGGGACATGACGGACAGCCGCCTGCTTGGCCCGCAATCGCGCGCCGTGCGCCTAGCCGAGATCGCCAAAATTCGCGGCATCGGATCCGCGGTGCAGATCGTCACCCAGACCGGCGACAAGCACCTGATCAAATACATGGAAGACCGCCACGCGGTCGCCGCCCGAATTGCCCGAGCCAGCGGCCTGCCATACGAGCGTCCATGATCCCGACCCTGCCGCCAGAACCCGACCTGCCCCCGCCATCAGGCGGAATGGATGGCATTTCGGAACATCTGCTGCCGGGAGAGAACATTGAAATGGCCCTGACCGCCTGCCTGCGCCCCTACCTGTCGCGGTCGGCACTGATGGTGGGGTTGACCTCGCTTCTGGCGCTGCCGTTCATCATGTTCTACCACGATCCGCGCATCTGGCTGCTGATCCCCGTGGTGGCGGTGGTGGACCTGTTCGTTTTCGACAACCTTGAAGACCTGCGCAAGAACCGGGGCCGGACATGGGTGCTGACCAACCTGCGCCTGTTGCAGATCGACACCGCCCCCGAACCCGGCCTTGCCGCGCTGGACCGCGCCGATATCGCCCGCGTGCGCCGCATGGGTTGGTGGAAGCTGTTCGTCGTCGGCCGGAATGCCAGCATCATCGAGGTCGCCTATTCTCCCGATCTGCCCGCCCTGCGCAATGCGCTGTTGGGCAGGCCGCATTATGACATCGCCGGCCTGGCGCAGGGAAAGGCCCCCAAGGCATGAACCAACCCCGGGGCGATCATACCATGTTCGACATCGACCACCTGTGCCGGGGCCGCGACATGCTGTTGAACCCGCTGCGCGTGATCGGGTTGACGCTTAATATCGGAATGCTGGCGATCGCCGGGTGGTTCCTGATTGCGCGAATGGACCTGCCGCCGGTCCAGACCAAGGCGATACTGGCCGCGCTCTTTGCCATCCAATGTCTGCGGCCTTTGTGGCAACATCCCAATCAGGTGGTCGGGCGGGTGTTGGTCGCGCAGGACCAACTGGCGCTGATGGGGGGGCGGCAAAACAAGGACCCCGCGAACGTGGCCCGTCTGATCCGGTTTGACGAGATCGAGAATCTGGGAAAAATCGGGTTCACCCTGACCGTATTGAAGAAAGACGGCACGATGGATTCCACCCTGGCGGGCCGGAAAATCGACTGGATCGAGGGGCTTATCCAGGACCGCCTGAAGGCGCATCGCGCTGGCATGGAGGCCTGCGCATGACCGCGCACGACCCCGAAACCATACTGGAGCCATCGGACGAATGGCGCGGCATCCTTGACCCGGACGAGAATATCCTCTGGCAGGGGCGCCCCCTGCCGGGCGCACCGGTCGAACTTGCCAAATTGGGGCGCGCGGCGGGTGGCTTGCTGTTTGCCGGATTTGCCGTGGTCTGGATGGCAAGCGCAATGCGCGCCGGCGGGATGTTCTGGATGCTGGGTCTGATCCATTTTTCCCTCGGTCTGCTTATCGCCATGCGCGCGCTGTTCTGGTCGCGCATCAAGCGGTCGAACACGTGGTATACGCTGACCGACCGCCGCGCCTTTGTTGCCACGTCCATCCCGCTGCAGGGGCCCAAGCTGAAATCATGGGAAATCAATGCCGACACGGTGCTGACCTTGGACGAAGGGCCACCGACCTCGGTCGGGTTCGGGTTCGAAAAGGCGCGCGGGCGCAGCGCCAAGAAGTTGCGCGCCGTGGGCTTTGAACAAATCCCCGACGGGCGCGCGGTCTATGACATGATGCGCAAAATCCGCCAGCGTTCGCTTGATGCCGAATTGCGCGCCAAGGAAGATCCGCGCTGATCCGCCTGCGCTGCCCTTTCCCTTGCCCCGCAGCCCCGCGCCGCTTAGAACGCGGGTTAACCACAAGGCCGCAAGGACCGATCCCATGACCGCCACGCTTTTCACCAATGCCACCCTGATCGATCCCGAGGACGGCTCTGCCACATTGGGCAGCCTGCTGGTCAAGGATGGGGTGATCGTGGCGCATGGCCCCGAGGTCGCCGTGCCAAAGGGGGTGCATGTGGTCGAGTGCGGTGGGCATTGCCTTGCGCCGGGGATCGTCGATCTGGGCGTTAAGGTCTGCGAGCCGGGCGAGCGCCACAAGGAAAGCTTCAAGACCGCAGGACTGGCCGCGGCTGCGGGCGGCGTGACCACGATGATCACACGCCCCGACACCGCCCCCGCGATCGACAGCCCCGAAACGCTGGAATTCGTCACCCGCCGCGCGAACGAGGCCGCGCCGGTCCGCGTGCTTCCCATGGCCGCCCTGACCAAGGGCCGCGACGGGCGCGAGATGACCGAGATCGGGTTCCTGATGGACGCGGGGGCTGTTGCCTTTACCGATTGCGACCACGTTTTGACCGACACCAAGGTGATGCAGCGCGCGCTGACCTATGCGCGATCGCTTGGCGCGCTGGTCATCACCCACCCGCAGGAACCCACCCTGTCGAAAGGGGCCGCCGTGACCTCGGGCAAGTTCGCATCCCTGCGCGGGCTTCCCGGCGTGTCGCCCATGGCCGAACGGATGGGCATCGACCGCGACATCGCCCTGACCGAGATGACAGGGGCGCGCGTGCATTTCGACCAGATCACCACCGCCCGCGCCCTGCCCGCGCTGGAACGGGCCAAACGCAACGGGCTGGACGTGACCGCTGGCACCTCGATCCATCACCTGACCTTGAACGAGCTGGACGTGGCCGACTATCGCACATTCTTCAAGGTGAAGCCGCCGCTGCGGTCCGAAGACGACCGCATGGCCACGCTTGACGCGCTGCGCCACGGGTTGATCGACGTGCTGTGTTCGATGCACACCCCGCAGGACGAGGAATCCAAGCGCCTGCCCTACGAGGAGGCGGCATCCGGCGCGGTTGCCTTGCAAACCCTGCTGCCCGCTGCCCTGCGCCTGCACCATTCCGGCGACCTGACCCTGCCGCAACTGTTCCGCGCCATGGCACTGAACCCCGCCGACAGGCTGGGCCTGCCGCAGGGGCGCCTGTCAGAGGGAGCTCCCGCCGACCTTGTGCTGTTCGACCCGAACGCGCCCTTCGTGATGGACCGTTTCTCGCTGCTTTCGAAATCCAAGAACACGCCGTTCGATGGCGCACGGATGCAAGGCCGCGTGCTTGGCACATGGGTCGGGGGCGCGCGCGTCTTTGACTCCGCGACAAAGGTGGCCTGAACATGCCCGATTTTACCTCTGCCCCTTCCGTGATCGTTCTTTGGGCGGTGATCGGCTATTTCCTCGGCTCTATCCCCTTTGGTCTGCTGCTGTCCAAGGTGATGGGGCTGGGCAACCTGCGCGACATCGGGTCGGGCAATATCGGCGCGACCAACGTGCTGCGCACCGGGTCGAAAAAAGCCGCCGCGGCGACGCTGCTGGTGGATGGCGGCAAAGGGGCGGTGGCCGTGCTGCTGGCCCGTGCGCTTGCCGGCGATGATGCGGCGCAGGCAGCCGGGCTGCTGGCCTTTCTTGGCCATTGCTTTCCGCTGTGGCTGCGGTTCAAGGGCGGCAAGGGTGTTGCAACCTTCCTTGGCCTGCTGCTGGCACTGGCATGGCCCGTGGGGCTTGCGGCCTGTGGCACGTGGCTGTTGATCGCAGTGCTGGTGCGCATTTCCTCGCTTGCTGCGCTGTTCGCAGCGGGATCTTCGACGTTCTGGATGCTGCTGCTGGGCTATGGGCAATATTATTTCCTTGGCATCTGGCTGACGGCGCTGATCGTCTGGACCCACCGCGCCAACCTTGCCCGGCTGCGCGCAGGGACCGAGCCGAAGATCGGCACGAAGTAATTCACATGTATTTCTGACCGGAAGGGGCGCTCCCGCCCCCTCAAGACGCCCTTGCGGGCGCATTCGGCGTTGGGCGTGGCCTCGCTGCGCTCGGATCGCGCTTTTTGACTTGCGTCGCGCAATTCTATAATTTCATTATTGTCAGAAATACCTGACACACAAGAAACGGATCCGCCCCATGCACCTGACCCCCGCCATGCAAAGCTTTATCCTTCACTGGGGCGATATGGGCGCGAAATGGGGCGTGAACCGCAGCCAGGCGCAGATCCACGCGCTTTTGCATATCTCTGCCAGGCCCCTGACGGCCGAGAAAATCGCCGAAACCCTTTCACTCGCCCGCTCCAACGTGTCCACCGCGTTGAAGGAACTGAAGGACTGGGGCCTCGTGCAATCCTCGCGTCAATTGGGCGACCGGCGCGATCATTTCACCTCGGTCCGCGATATGTTCGATCTGGTGACCGTGGTGGTCGAAGGCCGGCGCGAACGTGAATACCTGCCCACCCTTCAGGCGCTGGAACACGTGCAGGCCGAAGCCCGCGCCGACCACACCCCGCCCGAGGTTCTGGCCCGGATGCAGGATACACTGGACGTGATGCAGATGTTCGACAAGTGGTATCTGCAAGTGACCCGCCTGCCCCGCAGCGCACAGATCAACCTGTTGAAACTGGGCGCAAAAGTCGCGCGCTTCCTGCCGGGGGCAAAGTCCTCGCCCCCTGATTAACCTGTTTTTATTTACCTATACCCCTATCCCTAGAAAACCCGAAGATTTTGATCTGATATGATGCGG
>DFBX01000062.1 GCA_002366795.1 Rhodobacteraceae bacterium UBA3069
CCGCACTGGGGGCGTAGGTTTTGTTTTGTTCATCCAAGGACATGGAACTGTCTCCTCCGGCTGTTCGGCCCTCCTCCGCGCCGCGATCTGCGCGGCAGGGCCTTTTCAATCCTTCGTGACAACATACCTGATTTGGAAAATTTTGAAATAAGACACGGAAATCGCTTTCATTTTTTGTGAAGTATTTTCCACGCGACCCAGCGTAACTTGTAAAGCTCACTTAACAAACTGTAAATAATTCAAGAAAAGCAAGGGCAAGGCGTGGGCGCGTTGCAAACATTTCATTTGCGAAAAATGACCGGTCGCAATGCAACCGGTCATTGTTTTGGCGCTAACAGTAAGGGGCGAACCTCCCGGTCGCGCAACAGGCCGCCATTCCTAAACACGGAAGGGGAATCGCGCGCCGTAGCGCGCTATGCGCCCATCAGCCGCGCGAACCAGCGCATCGGCAGAAACCGTCCCAGGCTGAACACCCATGCAAAGGGGTGCGGGAAATCACGGCGGAATCGGCCCGATTTCATCAGCTTGACGACATGACCCGCGGCATCTTCCGGCTCCATCAGTTGCGGCATGTTGAAATCGTTCTTGCCCGACAGGCGGGTGCGGATGAAACCGGGGTTGGCCAGTTGCACGCACACGCCGGTGCCCTTCAGGTCAATATACATATCCTCGGCCAGGTGTTGCAGCGCGCCCTTGGCGGCGGCGTATCCGATGGCCCCTGGCAAGCCGCGATAGCCTGCGACGGACCCGATGATCACCACATGCCCCGCCCCGCGCCGCGCCATGGCGGGCACGGTCATCCCGAACAGACGCATCGCGCCCGACAGGTTGGTATCAACCATCTTCACCGCAGCGTCCGCGTCCCAATCCTGCGCGGTCATCGGGTCGTAATAGCCGACGCACCAGATGATCCCGTCGACATCGCCCGCCTCGGCCACGGCCGCGCGGACGGATTCCATATCGGTCACATCAACCGGCAGGGCGCGGGATTGGCCCAATTCGGCCGCCATTTTGCGCAGCTTGTCCCCCGATCGGGCGGACAGGACCAGCCGCGCACCTTCGGCCCGCAGCGCCTCGGCAATGGCCTGCCCGAACCCTTCGGACGCGCCGACCAACCAATAGGTTTTGCCATGCAGATCGGACCCAACCGGATCAGGCATGGGTCAGTTCCACCTGCACCACGTCGGTTTGACCGACCTCGAAAGACCCCGCACAAATGCCAAGGTAGAACCGCCAGCTGCGCAGGAAATCATCGCCATAGCCGAAACCGCGCGCCTTGGGGGTCGCATCCACAAGCCGTTCCTCCCATATGCGGCAGGTGCGGGCATAGTCGCGCCCGAACGAAAAACTTTCGCGCACCATCAGCCCCGCATCGCAGGCGGCGCGGGAAATCGCCCCGTCCGACAACAGCATCCCGCCGGGGAAGGTATGTTGCCGGATAAAGTCGGACCCCTTGCGGTAGGTATCGAAATAGCTGTCCGGCACGGTGATCGCCTGCACCATGGCTTGCCCGCCCTCCACGAGACGCGATTTCACCGTGCTGAAAAACGTCGGCCAGTAACGCTCTCCCACCGCCTCGATCATCTCGATCGAGACGATATTGCCATAGGTTCCGCCCGCGTCGCGGTAATCGCACAGCTGGATATCGGCGCGCCCGTCCAGCCGCGCATCGGCATAGCCCTTCTGGCTGGGCGAGATGGTCAGCCCCGTGACCGCCCGCCCCTGATCAGCGGCGCGCTCGGCAAACCCGCCCCAGCCACAGCCGATTTCCAGCACGGTTTCCTGATCGGACAGCTTGCCAAGGATGCGGTCATATTTGCGGTTCTGGGCGCGGGACAGATCATTGTCGCCTTCCGCGAACAGGGCCGAAGAATAGGTCATCCCCGGATCAAGCCACAGCTGGAAAAACTCGTTGCCGACATCGTAATGCGACCGGATATTGCGCGATGCGCCCCGTTTCGAATTGGCGCGCACCAGCCGGTCGATGGTACGAAACTTCAGCCCCTGCCAGAAGGAGGGGTAAGCAAAACCGCTGAAATGATCGAGGTTCAGCAAAGCGACCCGCGTCAGATCCTCGATGCTGGGCGTATCCCACAAACGGTCCACATAGGCCTCTCCCAACCCGATGTCGCCGCGCGCGGCCATGGCAGTGACGCAGGCCCAGTCGTGGATTTCCATTTCCGCCACGGGGGCGCCACTGCCGAACACCATCACCTCGCCCTCGGGGGTTTTCAGGTGCAGCGTGCCATGGGGCATGCCTTCGCAGGCGGCAAGGAACTCGGCGCGGATACGGGTGTCGAAAATGGCCATCAGCTGACCTCCTGTTCGGGCGGTGTGGGGCGGTTGCGATACCGCGCCCCTTTCAGTTTCAATATAAGCGCCTGCATGTAGATCAGTGCAACCACCCGCATCGCGCCCAACGGACGACGCAGCGCAGAGCGCAGGATCGAAAGGTCGGTCAAGGGCGCGCGCGGGCCGGACAGGGTGGCGATCAACCCCTCTTCGCCGTCTTTCAGGTCGATCAGGATGGAAATCCGCTCGGCATCGAAATTGAAGGCAAAGCTATAGCCACCCGAAACATCCTGAAACGGCGAGACGTGAAATATCTTTTGCGCTGTGATCCGGTCGGCCCCGTGCAGCGGCTCGAAACCCGGCTTGGCGCACAGGTAGGAATGGCGATCGCCAAAGGTGTTGTTCACCTCGGCAATAGCGGCGCGCAGGGTGTTCCCATCCATCGCCAGCCAGAATGACACGGGGTTGAACACCCGCCCCAGAAAGGCGGGCTGCGCCAGCAGCAACAGCCGGTCATAGCGGTTTTCAGGCAGGCCATTGCGCGCGAACACATCGCGCGCCCAGGCGGTCCCCTGCCCCGCGCCCCGCGCCCCGCCATGGTCGCGGTCGCGCACGGAAAACAGGTTGAAGCCATTGCGCGAAAACAGGCGCGGCCGCGCGATGCGCACCGCACTGGCGAAACCGTCCTCGTGGAACCCGTGGCGGGTATAGGCTACCGGCAAACCATGTGCCGCGCTGGCCCTGCATGCCCCGCAGCGCCCCCTGCGCCCGGATCGCGGCGCGGTCGAACACCGGATGGCGGAACGTCTTTTCATCATAGATCATCGCCGGATCGACCGAGGCCGACGGGTTGAGCGTGACGAAAAGCGGATCATCCTGGGAGATATTCTGCAAACGGTTCATCCAGTAGGTGACGCCGATCTGCGGGTCGGCTCCGCCCTCGCATTTATACACCCAGCTGGACCAGCAGGCGCGGCGGCGCGGCATCTGGCGCGCATCGCGGTGCAGCACCATGTGGTTGTCCTGATACTGCATCGCACCCAGCACGCGGCGCTCGTCATCCGACGGGTCGACCAGCAGGCCCAGCGCCTCGTCGGAATGGCAAGCCATGATGACCTGGTCGTACAGTTCCGGCTCGCAACTCTGCGCCGGTCAGGCGCAAACGTGCCTCCAGCCGACGCACGTATTCCACGCTGCCACCCGTGACCGTCCACCACTGGTGCTGGCCCGACGTGGACAGCAAGGCATGGTTGCGGAAGAACTGCACCAGCGTCCGTGCGGGAAAGGCGCCGATCCCGTCCACCGGGCTGGACCAGATCGCACCGCAAATCGGCAGCAGGTAATAGCGACGAAACCAGTCACCCAGCCCAAGCTGCCCGATCAATTCGTCCACCGTCACCTCGTCGCTGGTGGCGACCGCCTCGGCCCGCGCATTGAACCGCAGGATATCGCGCACCATGCGAATGAACTGCGGTCGCGCCAGATTGCGCTTTTGCCCGATCAGCGCGGCCAGGTCGTTCAGCCCGTATTCCACATGGCCATTGTCGATGGTCGCGCCAAAACTCATGTCGCTGCGCTTCACCGGCACTTCCAGATCGCGGAACATCGCCGTCAGATGCGGGTAATTGGCATAGTTGAACACGATAAAACCGGTATACACGGGCTGATCCCCGCGCAGCCCCGCCATCTTGGTGCGCGCGTGCCCGCCAAGGCGCGGCGCGGCCTCGTATAGGGTGACGTTATGCTGCGGCGACAAAAGATAAGCGGCGGCCAGACCCGAAATGCCACCGCCGACAATGCCGATGCGCTGCGGCCTCAGGGGGAGTGCGTCGAAAGACACGGGCGTTCCTTGGTGGCAATTCCGTGGTCTAAAAAGGATACGCCCCCCGCGCCGCAGCGGATCAATGCGAAAAGCAAATTATTTTGCGCAAAAACTGATCCGGTGCTTGGGGCGGCGCGTATTTACGATATGTTGACCCTTGAGACACACACACCTGCGCGCAGAAGCGGCCTGCCCTACGCCCCTGCCGCCCCTGCCGCCCCTGCGCGTCGACCCGAGGGAAGACAACCTGAACCCGTGACGCAACCGCCCTCTCTCTCCGATCAAACCGTCTGGATGCTGGCCGTCCGCGACCAGCGCGACAAGGCCGCCTTTG
Organism: Rhodobacteraceae bacterium UBA3069; assembly: GCA_002366795.1. Lineage (GTDB taxonomy): Bacteria > Pseudomonadota > Alphaproteobacteria > Rhodobacterales > Rhodobacteraceae > UBA3069. The sequence continues at coordinate 4,449 of DFBX01000062.1, forward strand.
TCCGCCTTTTCGATCATTACGCACCGCGCCTCAAGGGGATGTTGGTGCGCGGCGGCGCATCGCCCGCGCAGGCCGAGGATGTCGTGCAGGACGTGATGCTGACCCTGTGGCGCAAGGCGCACCTGTTCGACCCAGAACGCGCGCAAGTGTCCGCCTAGCTGTTTGATCCCAAGGTTTGATGGTGCGATCTGTTCTTTGGAATGGAAGGAAAGACTATGGGACAGATACGTCACGGCTGCGCCACGTACTGTTACCCGGCAGGCGATTTGCATGGCAAATCTGCCGAGAGGGCACGCACGCTATCAGAGCAACAATACAGCGATCGCAAGCTACGAACGCGGCGTTGAGCCGGGACCTCGGCATCAACGTCAAGACGG